>NZ_AZSV01000002.1:0-124554 GCF_000582595.1 Pseudomonas sp. BAY1663 | reverse complement strand
CCGGCTGCTTCTGTGGGAGCCCCGACCTCGGGGCGATGCTTTTGAGCCTCGGGCAGTCCTGCGGCCTGCAGTCGCCGCGGGGGCGCGCCTCCCACCGGTTCGGTGTGCACCGGCTGCTTCTGTGGGAGGCCCGACCTCGGGGCGATGCTTTTTGGCTTCAAGCTTCAAGCTTCAAGCTTCTGGCTCATCAATGCCCGCGCAGCATGTCCCGCGGCACGTACTTGCCCAGCTCGTGCTTGCCGATGGAAGCCAGGTGTACCTCATCCGGACCATCGGCCAGGCGCAGGGTCCGCTGCATGGCGTACCAGTGCGCCAGCGGGAAGTCCTCGGACACCCCGGCGCCGCCATGGATCTGGATGGCGCGGTCGATCACCTTGAGCGCGACGTTCGGCGCCACCACCTTGATCTGCGCGATTTCGCTGGCGGCGATCTTGTTGCCCACGGTGTCCATCATGTAGGCGGCATTGAGCGTCAGCAGGCGCGCCATGTTGATCTCGATGCGCGACTGGGCGATATGGTCGAGGTTGCCGCCCAGCCGCGCCAGCGGCTTGCCGAACGCGGTACGGCTGACGGCGCGTTCGCACAGCAGCTTCAGCGCCCGCTCGGCGACGCCGATGGAACGCATGCAGTGGTGGATACGGCCCGGGCCGAGACGCCCCTGGGCGATCTCGAAGCCGCGGCCTTCGCCGAGGATGACGTTCTCGTAGGGGACGCGGACGTTTTCCAGCAGCACTTCGGCATGGCCATGCGGCGCGTCGTCGTAGCCGAACACCGGCAGCGGGCGCAACACCTTCAGCCCCGGCGCGTCCATCGGCACCAGGATCATCGAGTGCTGCTGGTGGCGCGGCGCATCCGGATTGGTCAGGCCCATGAAGATCATCACCTTGCAGCGTGGATCGCAGGCGCCCGACGTCCACCACTTGCGACCGTTGATCACCCACTCGTCCCCTTCGCGCACGGCGCGCGCCTGCATGTTGGTGGCGTCGGAGGACGCCACCGCCGGCTCGGTCATGCCGAAGGCGGAACGGATCTCCCCGCGCAGCAGCGGCTCCAGCCACTGGCGCTTCTGCGCCTCGCTGCCGTAGCGCACCAGCACCTCCATGTTGCCGGTATCCGGCGCGGAGCAGTTGAAGGCTTCCGGGCCGAGGCCGGAGCTGCCCATGATCTCCGCCAGCGGCGCATATTCGGTATTGCTCAGGCCGGCGCCCAGTTCCGATTCCGGCAGGAACAGGTTCCACAGCCCCTCTGCCTTGGCCCTGGCCTTGAGCTCTTCGACGATCGCGGTCGGCTGCCAGCGATCGCCTTCGGCGACCTGCTGGTAGAAGACCTTTTCGGCCGGATAGACATGAGCGTCCATGAACGCCTGCACGCGCGCTCTCAGCTCTTGAACCTTGGGGGAGTAGGCGAAATTCATGGCGACGACCTTCTGCGGGTGTGTATGTAAGCAAGGATGCTAGAGGACGGCTTTCGATTTATCTAAGCTATTTTCCTCGTGTATAAACATTCATAACCGATATATGATCGGCGCATCCGTTACATGCCGGAGAGCACAACAATGAACCTGAACAAGGTCGACCTGAATCTGTTCATCGTCTTCGATGCCATCTATACCGAAGCCAACCTGACCCGCGCCGGGCAGATCGTCGGCATCACCCAACCCGCCGTGTCCAATGCCCTGGCCCGCCTGCGCGAGACCTTCAACGACCCGCTGTTCGTGCGCACCGCGCAGGGCATGGTGCCGACGCCCATGGCGCAGAACATCATCGGCCCGGTGCGCAACGCCCTGCAGCTGCTGCGCGTGTCCGTGCAGGAAAGCCGGACGTTCAATCCGGCGCAGGCGAACAAGGTGTTTCGTATCAGCATGACCGACCTCACCGAGGCGGTGATGCTGCCGCCGCTGTTCCAGCGCCTGCGCCGCCTGGCGCCGAACGTGAAGATCGAGAGCATGCTGGCCAAGCGCCGCGAGACCACCAAGGAACTGGCCGCCGGCCGCCTGGACTTCGCCATGGACGTCCCGCTCAACACCGACCCGCAGGTGCGCCACGCCAAGCTGCTGGAAGACCGCTACATCTGCGCCATGCGCCGTGGCCATCCGCTGGCCAAGGACAAGCTGAGCCTGGAGCAGTACCTGGGGCTGTCGCACATTCATATTTCCAGCCGCCGCAGCGGCCTCGGCCTGGTGGACCTCGCCTTGGGCAAGATGGGCCTGCAGCGCAAGATCGCCCTGCGCTCGCAGCACTACCTGATGGCGACCCAGGTGATCGAGCAGACTGACATGGTGGTCACCGTTCCCGAACGCTTCGCCCGCCGCCACAACCTGCACCAGGTCGACCTGCCGGTGGACGTCGCGCCGCTGGAAACCCACATCTACTGGCACGAAAGCACCGACCAGGACCCGGCGAACCGCTGGATGCGCGAACAGATGATCGAGATCGCCCAGCAGGTCACCGCGCAGCAGGACAAGACCGACTAGAACTCAGCCGCCATTACCCTACAATCGCCGCCTCTGTTCCCCGAGGAGTACCCGATGCCCAAAGCCATGGCCCGCCACATCCTGGTCAAGACCGAAGCCGAAGCCGCGCAGCTGAAGAAACGCCTGGCCAACGGCGAGGCGTTCGACGTGCTGGCGCGCAAGTACTCCACCTGCCCATCCGGCAAGAAAGGCGGCGATCTCGGCGAGGTTCGCCCGGGGCAGATGGTGCGCAGCATCGACCAGGTGATCTTCAAGAAGCCGCTGCGGGAGATCCACGGCCCGGTGAAGAGCCAGTTCGGCTACCACCTGGTGCAGGTGTTCTACCGCGACTGACGCTCAGAAGCGCTGCAACTGCATCTCGCGCAGGCGGCTCAGGGTACGGCGGAACGGAAACGACAGATAGCCCTCGGTGTAGAGCTCGTCCAGCGCCACCTGCGCCTCGATGTACAGCGGAACACGGCGGTCGTAGCACTCGTCCACCAGCGCGATGAAGCGCCGCACACCGTCGTCGCGGGCGGCGAGCCGGGGCAGCTCGCGGTCCCCCGCCGCCACCCGCGCGGCGGCATCCTCGGTGCCACGGGCGATGCGGCCGTCCTTTTGCGCGCTGCCCAGTTTCGGCACGTCGTCGATCAGGATCGCTCGGAAGCGGTCGCACAACTCGATGAAATCCAGCGCGCTGAAGGGTTGCTCGCACAGGTCGGCGAAGCGACACCAGAGCACCGACTCGCTGCGGCGCAGCACCGGCAAGGGACGTCGGCCGAGCGTTGCCGGTTCGTCGCTGGCGGCGCCTTCGGCCAATGCCTCGAACAGCTCCGGCAGAACGCTGGGGCTGCCGGGGGCACGCACCCAGTAGCGCTGCAGCACGGCACCGGGGCGCAGGCGATGATCCGCGCCGCCGTCCACGTTGACCACCTGCATGTGCTGCTCGATGGCCTCGATGGCCGGCAGGAAGCGCTCGCGATTGAAGCCATCGGCATACAGCTGCTCCGGCGGCTGGTTGGAGGTGGCGACGATCACCACGCCCTGCTCGAACATCACCCGGAACAGGCGGCCGAGGATGATCGCATCGCCGATATCGCCGACGAACAGCTCGTCGAAGCACAGCACGCGGATCTCCTCGCCAAGCTCCCGGGCCAGCGCCTGCAACGGGTCGGCGGTGCCGCTGAGCTGGAACAGGCGCATGTGCACCCAGCGCATGAAGTGATGGAAGTGTTGTCGGCGCGCGGGAACCGGCACGCTCGCATGGAACATATCCATCAGCCAGGTCTTGCCGCGTCCCACCGGCCCCCACAGGTAGATGCCGGCCGGTACCGCCTCCTGCCGCAGCGCGTCGTGGCAATGCTGCAGCAGCTCCACCGCGCGCAGCTGGGCGGCATCGCTGACGAAGCCCTCACGGTCGACGGCTTGCTCGTACAGGGCGAAGGGGGATGGATGTTCCATGGCGACCGGCTGGTTGAAGAAACGGCCCGCGATGGTAACGCAGCCTCGCCGGAAGCGGCAGCAGGAGCATCAATCGCCCATCAGTTGCCCGGCCTGCTCGCGCACCTGTTCCAGCAACGCCAGCTGCGCGGTCGACGGCGCCTCCTGGGCACGTGTCAGCGCATACAGCCGCACCGGTATCGATGGTTCCAGCGGGCGCTGCTCGACCGTGCTCCCGCCCGCCGCCGCCGTAAGCGGATCGACCAGTGCCAGCCCCTGCCCGGCGGCGACCAGGGAACACGCCAGCTGGTAGGTCTGCACCCAGGTATCGATGCGCGGCGGTGGATTGAGCTCCTCCAGATGCCCGCGCAGCAGGCCGCCCAGCGCATCGCGGGTATCCAGGCCGATCAGCGGCGCACCGGCCAGTTCCGGCAGCCGCAGCGGTTGCGGCAGCCTGTCGGCCGGCCACCAACCAGCCGGCGCGATCACCGTCATCTGCCCTTGCGCCAGCAGCTGGCTGCTCAGGCCCGGATGCTCGACGGCCTGCAGCGTCAGCCCCAGGTCCGCTTCGCGCAGCAGCAGCGCCTCGACGATCTCGGCGGTGTGCTGGGTGGCCATCTGGCAGGGCGTGTTGGCGAAGCGGCCGCGCCAGCGCCGCAGCGCTTCCGGCAGCAGCGCCTGGGCCAGCGCCGGCGTGCAGATCAGGCGCAACGCACGCTCCTCGCCACGCCCGAGGTTGTCCGCCAGGCGTCGCAGGTTCTGCAGGTCGGCCGCCAGGCGCTCGGTTTCCTGTTGCAGGATGCGCGCCTCGGCAGTGGGCTGCAGCTTGCCGCGAACCCGGCTGAACAGGGCGAAGCCCAGTTGCTGCTCGGCATGCTTGAGGATCTTGCTCGCCGCCGGCTGCGAGATGTGCAGCAACTGCGCGGCCGCCGTCAGGCTGCCGGTCTGCAGAATGGCCTGGAACAGTTCGATATGGCGAAGACGCATGGCTAGGGTCTGTTGGGGTTTCGACCCGCCAGAGCATAACCCCGGGTTATGGCTTGCCTCCATCCTTTCATTGGCCGCCCCGGCCGCATTCGCCCTAGGCTTCCGGCATCACCTTTCAGGGAGCGAAGCGATGCGAGTTGCGGTAATCGGTGCCGGCGTGATCGGCCTCACCACGGCCTATGCGCTGGTCCGCCAGGGCCATCGGGTGGACCTGATCGAGCAGCGCGACCAGGTGGCGCTGGAAACCAGCTTCGCCAATGGCGGCCAACTGAGCTATCGCTACGTCTCGCCGCTGGCCGATACCGGCGTGCCGCTGCAGGCCCTGGCCTGGATGCTGCGCGGCGACGAGGCGCCGCTGCGTTTCCGGCCGACGATGAGCCTGCGCCAGTGGCGCTGGTGCCTGCGTTTCCTGCTCGCCTGTCGCCGCTCGACCAACCGCCGCAACGCCGCGCACCTGCTGCGCCTGGCGCTGCACAGCCAGCAGGTGCTGCGGGACTGGCGCGAGCAGGACGGGCTGGATGACTTCGCCTGGCGCGCCAACGGCAAGCTGGTGATCTACCGCGACCGGGCGCACCTGGACAAGGCCGCGGCCGGGATCGATGCCAGCGCCGACCAGCAGCTGCTCGATGCCCGCGGCTGCGGCCTGGTCGAGCCCGCCCTGCTGCCGCTGATCGACAGGCTGCAAGGTGGCATCTACTCCCCCGGCGACGAAGTCGCCGACTGCCATCTGTTCTGCAAGCGGCTGCTGCAGCGCCTCGAACGATCGGCGAACTTTCGCCTGCATTGCGGCCAGGCGGCCAGGCGGCTGCGCCGCGAAGACGGCAGGATTCGTTCGTTGACCCTCGGCGAGCAGGAGTTGCCGCTGGATCATCTGGTGATCGCCGCCGGAGCCGCCAGCGTGGCGCTGCTGCGACCGCTGGGCATCGAGCTGCCGATCTACCCGCTCAAGGGCTACAGCCTGACCCTGCCGCTGCACAGCCATGCCGGCATCCCCGAAACCAACGTGACCGACTACGACAACAAGGTGGTCTACGCGCGCCTCGGCGATCGGCTGCGGGTCGCCGCCATGGTCGACATCGGTGGCTGGGATGCCAGCCTCGACCGCCGGCGCATCGCCATGCTGCAGCGTCTGGCCAGCGAGACCTTTCCCGCTGCGGGCGATTATCGCCAAGCCACGCAATGGGCCGGACTGCGCCCTGCAACGCCCGAGGGCACGCCACTGCTGGGCGCCTGCGGCATGGACAATCTCTGGCTCAACGTCGGCCACGGCAGCCTCGGTTTCACCCTGGCCTGCGGCAGCGCCGACCTGCTCTGCGACCTGATCGATGGCCAGCATCCAGCCGTGGCGCTGGATGGCCTGGTGCTTGCTTCCTGACCCCCCGACGAGGAGAAGAACCATGTCCTTGCAACGCATCGCCCCGAACGAACGCATGTCCGCTGCGGTAACGTTCGCCAATCTGGTATTCCTTTCCGGCCAGGTACCCGACGACCGTACCCAGGACGCCAGCGGGCAGACCCGCCAGGTGCTGGACAAAATCGATGCGTTGCTCGCCGCAAGCGGCTCCGATCGCACCCGGCTGCTCAGCGCGCAGATCTGGCTGAAGGACATCGAGGCCGACTTCGCCGCGATGAACGCCATCTGGAGCGCCTGGCTGCCCGTAGGCTGCGCCCCCGCGCGGGCCACCGTCGAGGCGCGGCTCGCCTCGGCGGACGTGCGCGTGGAAATCATGGTGATCGCAGCTGCCAGCTGATCGCCGGTTGCTGCGCCCCGGATGCACCCCCGTTTCACCCAACCACACGCAAGAGGAACAACAATGAACAAGAAAACACGTGTCGGCCTGCTTGGCTGCACCCTCCTCGCCGGCGCCCTGGGCGCCACCACCGGCATGGCCCAGGAGCGCTTCGTGACCATCGGCACCGGCGGCCAGACCGGCGTCTACTACACCGCCGGGCAGTCGGTGTGCCGCTTCCTCAATCGAGCCGAGACGCAGCCGGCGATCAAGTGCAACGCGCCTTCCACCGCCGGCAGCGTGACCAATATCGTCTCGCTGCAGAACGGCGAGTTCGAGTTCGGTTTCATCCAGTCCGACCACCAGCACAAGGCGCTGAACGGGCTGGCCCCGTTCGACAAGGGCGGGCCGATCGGAGAGCTGCGCGCGGTGTTCTCGCTGCAGACCGAGATTCTCACCGTCGTCGCCCGGCACGACAGCGGCATCGCAACCTTCGACGACCTCAAGGGCAAGCGGGTGAACATCGGCGTGCCCGGCTCCGGCAGCCGCGACACCTTCGACGAAGTCATGAAGGCCAAGGGCTGGACCAATGCCGACTTCGCCCTGGCCGGCGAACTGAAGCCGGCGGAGATGGCCTCCGCGCTGGGCGACAACAACCTCGACGCCATCACCTATGTGGTCGGCCACCCCAGCGGCGCCATCCAGGAGGCGCTGACCAACGTGCAAGCTACGCTGATCCCGGTCAGCGGCCCGCAGATCGACGCGTTCCTCAAGGGTGCCGACTACTACACCGCCGCCGAGATCCCCGCCGGGCTCTACCCGGGCGTGGACGCGCCGGTGCCCTCCATCGGCGGCAAGGCGGTGCTGGCCACCACCGCGAAAACCGACCCGGAGGTGGTGTACCAGCTGGTCAAGTCGGTATTCGACAACCTCGAGCGCTTCAAGCGCCTGCACCCGGCCTTCGCCGACCTGCAGGCCGAGGACATGATCCGCGTCGGCCTGACCGCACCGTTGCACGAAGGCGCCGAGCGCTACTACAAGGAGAAGGGCTGGCTCTAGTCCGGTACCACCATGGCCATCGAGCGACTCGATGGCCTCCGCTATCGCAGGTGCCGCTACTGCATGCCTGCCGAGAAAGCCGAAGCCGCGCTCAAGTTCAGCGCATTGCGGTCGATCTTGGAGGCAATGACAGTGCAGGGAACCGCGCGATGCGTATCGAAACCAGCGGCCCGCTGAACAACCTGGTCAGGAGTGTTCAGCGACAAGCCAGCGCAGCCGAGCGAACTCCGCAGGAGTTACGCCAGGGGTTGCGCGTCAGTCTTTCCGAACTGGGCAGGAGCCTGTCCGCCAAGAGCGGGGAAAAGAACCGGGACATCGACGAAAGCGGACTGCCCGACAGCACCAAGCAACTGCTGAAGATGATCCGGGAACTGAAAGCGCAGATCGCCGCGAAGGAAGCCGAGCTCAAGGCCCTGTTGGCCGACCGGGACCTCGATCCGGAGGCCAGGCAACTCAAGGTCGAGGCGCTGCAGGCGGAGCTGGCGATGCTCAACGGCGCATGGGCATCGGCCAATGCCAGCCTGATCAAGCAGATGCAAGAACAGGGGCTCAGCGATGAGCAGATGCTCACTGCCATGTCCCTGGCCACCGGCTGAAACCGCCTGCTCGCTGCTGCCCTGGCCTTCGGGCCACCGTCCGTCTTTATTCGGGTAGCCCCGCCCTGCGCAGCCCCAGCGCCAAGGTGGCGAGATTCTCCGCCCGATGAATCGGCAGCCAGTCCTTGAGATTGGACAGGCGCAGCCCCGGATCGAGCCGACGCAGATGCGCCATCGCCTGGCGTGCAGCGGCCTCCTGCCCGGCAAGCGCTTGGCTCGCCGCGAGGACGGCTGCGGCCAGAAGGAATCCCGGCAGCTCCCGGGCCGCGTTCCGTGCCCACGCCGTCGCAATATCGAAGTGCCCCTGGAACAGATTCGCGACCGCCATACCGGCCTGCATCCGGTACAGCTCCGGATCCAGTGGGCTCAAGCGCATGGCGTGCGTGAAGTGTTCGATGGCGGCATCGGTTTCGCCGTGCCAGAGCCTGAGAAATGCACCGAGGAACCATGCCGCCGCGAGGTTGGGGTTGAGCACGAGCGCCTTGTCCAGCAAGGCGATGCCGCCCTCTAGGTCACCGGCAAGATGGCCGAGCGCATGCCCGCTTCTGGTGAGCGCGACCGCATCCTCCTTGTCCAGCTCCACGGCCCGTAGAGCCAGCCGGGTGCCCTCGGCCATTTCCCGTGGGCGATCCGTCATCCAGCCATTGACCTTGCGCCAGCAATGGCACCAGGCCGCCATCGCATGGGCCGAGGAAAAGTCCGGGTCGATCTCCATGGCCCTGTGGAAGAGCTGCAGCGCCTGGTCGATGGTCTCCCGGGAGCGTGGTGCACCTTGGCCATTGCGCGCAGGTAGTAATCGTAGGCGTCGAGGCTTGCGGTCGGTTTGTGCCGCGCCCGCTCGATCTCGGCACGTTCGAGCTGGGGCGCGATCGCACCGACCACGCTCTCGGTGATCCGGTCCTGAAGCTCGAAAATGTCATCGAGGACGCCCTCGAAGCGATCCGCCCAATGGTGCGCGCCGGTCGTTGCATCGATCAGCTGGCCGGTGATGCGTACGCGGTTGCCCGCCCTGCGCCAGCTGCCCTCCAGCATGTAGCGCACCCCCAGTTCCCGGCCGACCTGTTGTGCATCGACCACCCGGCCCTTGTAGGTGAAGCTGGAGTTGCGCGCCACGACGAACAACCAGCGATAGCGCGACAACGCCGCGATGATGTCCTCGACCACGCCGTCGACCAGGTAGTCCTGCTCCTGGTCGCCAGTCAGGTTCACGAACGGCAAGACGGCAATGGATGGCCTGGCCGGCAATAACGGCGCATCTGCCTGGCCTGCGGGCACAGACGGCGAATCGACGCCCTGCATGGCCCCTGCCGTCTTGAGCTCGGCGACGAACCGGAACCCCTTGCGAGCGATCGTGCGTATCACGCATTGCTGCTGGCCGCTGTCGCCGAGCGCCTTGCGCACCGCATTGATATGACTGGCCAAGGTCGATTCCGAGACGATCCGGCCCGCCCATACCGCTTCGATCAGCTCATCCCGGCTGACGACACGCTCGCGGTTCTGCGCCAGGTAGACCAGCAGATCGAAGACCTGGGGTGCAATTGCAACACTTCGGGATGCTCGCCAGAGCTCCCGCCGGTCCAGGTCGAGCACGCAGTCCTCAAACAGCAATTGCATTCCGGGCTCCTTGCTCCGCATTCGCGCATCGGGCACCAGGCGCGCTCGCCGGCGGGGACGCCGGCCCTGGGTTTTCTAGAGGGATATTCAAGCCAAATTCAATGGAAACCCAAGGCCGCGGCAAAGCATTGCCACCACGCGGCCCGCATGCTGAACCCATCGATCGCCGCAACGAGATGATCGACAGCAGCGAGGAACAGAACATGAAAATAGTCGTAATTGGCGGCAGCGGCCTTATCGGGTCGAACATTGTAAACAGGCTGCGTCTCGATGGTCACGAGACCGTCGCGGCCTCCCCCGGCACGGGTGTGAACGCCGTTACCGGACAGGGCCTGGCGCAAGCCTGGAGGGTGCCCAGGTGGTCGTCGACGTGGCGAACTCGCCGTCGTTCGAAGATCGCGCCGTGCTGGAGTTCTTCGAAACGTCCTGCCGGAACCTTCTCGCCACCGAAGCCGAGGCCGGTGTGGAGCACCACGTCGCGCTCTCCGTCGTCGGCGCCGATCGTCTTCCGCAAAGCGGCTATTTCCGCGCGAAGGTCGCCCAGGAAAACCTGATCAAGGCCTCGAAGCAGCCCTACACCTTGCTGCGCTCGACACAATTTTTCGAATTCATCGCAAGCATCGTCGAGTCGGGCGCCGATGGCGACACGATTCGCCTCTCACCGGCCCTCATGCAACCCGTCGCGGCGGACGACGTCGCGGCCGTGCTGGCCGATCTGGCAGTCGGCGCGCCGCTGAATGGCACCGTCGAGGTGGCCGGCCCGGACCGTTTCCCGCTCGACGAACTGGCGCGCAAGTTTCTCGCCGCACGGGCGGACAAGCGCCGGGTGATCGCCGACGTTCACGCGCACTACTTCGGCAACGCGTTGGACGATCGCTCGCTGGTTGCCGGTGCCAGCCCGCGCATCGGCCCGACCCGTTTCCAGAACTGGCTCAGCCGTTCCTCCGCAAGGGGATGAGCCGGGCGGGCAGGCCGTGCGCCCGCTCGCCCTCTTCAACCGCCACTCCACACCCATCGAGGTTTCACCATGACCCAGCGCATCGATTACCAGCAGCAATCCCCCGAGCTGTTCAAGAAACTCGTCGAGTTCAGCTTTGCCCTCAGGACCTCCGTCATCGAGCAGTCGATCCGCGATCTCGTGGAAATCCGCGCCTCGCAGATCAACGGCTGCGCATTCTGCGTGGACATGCACGTCAAGGAGGCGACGATGCATGGCGAGCGGGCGCTCAGGCTGCACCATGTCGCCACCTGGCGCGAATCGACCCTGTTCAGCCCACGCGAGCGCGCCGCCCTGGCCTGGACCGAAATCCTGACCCGGATTCCCGCCGAAGGCGTGCCTGACGACGTCTATGAACGCGTTCGTACGCAGCTGTCCGAGAAGGAACTGTCCGACCTGACCTTCCAGGTGATGTCGATCAACGCCTGGAACCGCGTCAACGTAGGCTTCCGGGTCGTGCCTGGCACCTATGACAAGGCGTTCGGCGTGGACAAGTCCGGGCTGGAATGACCGTGGAGGGCACCTCGGTGCCCCGCCACTCGCGAACCAATGATGGAGGAACGAATCGTGTCCACGTCCAGACTCTGCGCCATCCTGATGCTGGCTGTCTGCACCGCCAACGCAGAACAGGCGCCCCCGCCAGTCCAGGTATCCCCGCTACTGAGCAAAGCGTTGGCCGAGTACCCGGGCAAGGAAGCCGTGGCCATCGAAGTGACCTATCCGCCGGGCGGCGGCGACCCCGTGCACAAACACGACGCACACGGCTTCATCTATGTGCTGGAAGGCTCGATCGAGATGGGCGTGCGTGGCGGCAAAACCGTGACGCTGACACCAGGCCAGACCTTCTACGAAGGCCCGGATGACATCCATACGGTGGGACGCAACACCAGCCTCACCGAACCCGCCAGGTTCCTGGTCTTCCTGCTGAAGAACAGCGACGCGCCGATCCTGACGCCGCTGCCCTGATGGTGGGCGGGGTTTGCTGCAAGGCTCTCGCTATCGATGCTGGCTCGGGTAGCCGGCTAGTGCGGGGGCCGAGCACACGCAGACGACTTGGCTCGCCCGCACTGCCACCCGGATGAATAGTCCCGAGGACTCTTCCCGAATCGAATCCGAGGCCTGTGGTCGGTACGCTTGCGGGTATAGTCATGTCCATGACTCCTGTACAAGGCTCTTCTCCAGCCACTGGGGAGAAGTGATCAGAGCGAACTCCGGTCTGGGTATTCGCTACCGTCCTCCGTACAATGCGCGCCACACCTATGCAACCATGTGCCTGATGGCTGGCATGCGCCCTGCTTTCATCGCTAAACAGCTTGGCCATTCGTTACAAATTCTCCTATCTCGGTACGCCCGTTGGCTGGATGGAGAAGGCGATTGGGACGAGATGCAGAAATTGCAAATTGGTCCGAAATTGGTCCGAAGCGAAACCTAACCCCTCTGAAACCCGCGAGATTACTGGCTTTGATTTCCACCGCTAATATCACCATGCAGTTCGGTGCCAAACCGCTGTTCGAAAACGTTTCCGTCAAGTTCGGCGGTGGCAACCGCTACGGCCTGATCGGCGCCAATGGCTGCGGCAAGTCGACCTTCATGAAGATCCTCGGCGGCGAGCTGGAGCCTTCCGCCGGCCAGGTGATGCTCGAACCCAACGTGCGCCTGGGCAAGCTGCGCCAGGATCAATTCGCCTATGAAGAGTTCAGCGTGATCGACACGGTGATCATGGGCCATGTCGAGCTGTGGAAGGTGAAGGCCGAGCGCGACCGCATCTATTCCCTGCCGGAAATGAGCGAGGAAGACGGCATGGCCGTCGCCGAACTGGAAGTGCAGTTCGCCGAGTACGACGGCTACACCGCCGAATCGCGCGCCGGCGAGCTGCTGCTCGGCCTGGGCATTCCGCTCGAGCAGCATTTCGGCCCGATGAGTGCCGTCGCCCCCGGCTGGAAGCTACGCGTGCTGCTGGCCCAAGCGCTGTTCTCCGATCCGGAAGTACTGCTGCTCGACGAGCCGACCAACCACCTGGACATCAATACCATCCGCTGGCTGGAGTCGGTGCTCACCGCGCGCAACAGCACCATGATCATCATTTCCCACGACCGTCACTTCCTCAACAGCGTCTGCACGCACATGGCCGACCTGGATTACGGCGAGCTGCGGCTGTTCCCGGGCAACTACGACGAATACATGACCGCCGCCACCCAGGCACGCGAGCGCCTGCTGTCGGACAACGCCAAGAAGAAAGCGCAGATTGCCGAGCTGCAGACCTTCGTCAGCCGCTTCTCGGCCAACGCCTCGAAGGCCAAGCAGGCTACTTCGCGCGCAAAGCTGATCGACAAGATCCAGCTCGAGGAAGTCAAGCCGTCCAGCCGCGTCAGCCCGTTCATCCGCTTCGAGCAGTACAAGAAGCTGCACCGCCAGGCGGTCACGTTGGAACGCGTCAGCCAGGGCTACGACGGCAGCGAGTTGTTCAAGAACCTGAACCTGCAGGTCGAGGCCGGCGAGCGTGTCGCCATCATCGGCCCCAACGGGATCGGCAAGACTACCCTGCTACGCACCCTGGTCGGCGAGATGCCGCCGATGTCCGGCGAGGTGAAATGGACCGAAAGCGCCGACGTCGGCTATTTCGCACAGGACCACGCCGAGGACTTCGAAGACGACGTGACGCTGTTCGACTGGATGAGCCAGTGGACCCAGGGCGGCGAACAGCTGGTGCGTGGCACCCTCGGCCGCATGCTGTTCTCCAACGACGAGATCAAGAAATCGGTGAAGGTGATCTCCGGTGGCGAACAGGGCCGCATGCTGTTCGGCAAGCTGATCCTGAAGAAGCCCAACGTACTGGTCATGGACGAACCGACCAGCCACCTGGACATGGAATCCATCGAGGCGCTCAACCTGGCACTGGAGAACTACCCGGGCACGCTGATCTTCGTCAGCCACGACCGCGAGTTCGTCAGCTCGCTGGCCACCCGCATCATCGAGCTGTCGGAAAACGGCATCACCGACTTCAGCGGCAGCTACGACGACTATCTGCGCAGCCAGGGCGTGCTTGTCTGAGTCGCTGCGCCGTGCGGACGGCATCCGCACGGCGCCAGCTGGCGGCGTAGCACCTTTACCGGTCGCCCCGATCGCTGGCAGCCACACGCCGGCGATTTCGATGAACCAAGAGTAGCCATGCCCCCGCGCCCATGAGCATGGCGGCACAGCCCATGGACATCAGCAAGGCCGATGCAACGCCGAAACGCTCGATCACCCAGGCAAAGACCACGGGCGCCATTGCCGAGAATACGAAGCTTGGTGCAATCAGCTCGCCGACCAGTTCGCCGTAGACACGCTGATCGAATGATGAGGTAGTACGACACGCCCCAGGACACCAGTTGGGAGAGGCCGAGGCAAACGACGGTTCGGCGAGAAATCACCTTTTCGTTTCAGGCTCGGCGGCGCTGGGCAGCGTAGCGGCACCGGTGTTCAGCGCGCGCTGCATCAGCACCGTATCCACCCACTGCCCCAGTTTGAAACCCACGGTGGCCAGCGTTCCAGCCTCGTGGAAACCCTGCTTGCGATGCAGCGCGATGGAACCGGCATTCGCGCTGTCGCCGATCACCGCGATCATCTGCCGCCACGGTCCTTTTTCGCAGCGTGCGATCAGCTCGCGCAGGAGTGCGCTTCCTATGCCTCTGCCGCCCATGTCCACCTCGACATAGATGGAATCCTCGACGGTGTAGCGGTAGGCCGGGCGCGGGCGATAGGCCGTAGCATAGGCATAGCCCGCTACCCTGCCGTCCACTTCCGCCACCAGGTACGCAAGGCCGGCCTGCAAAACGGCCTCGCGGCGCCCCGCCATCTCCTCGGGCGATGGCGGAACCTCTTCGAAGGTAGCGGTTCCGTTCAGCACGTAATGCGCATAAATGCGCTGTATGACCGCCATATCGCCGTGGACCGCATCGCGGATCCGGATGCCGTTGTCCGCGGCAGAAATTCCCCTGTCGGTCATTTGTATTCCTTCGCTGTCATCGTGGAAGCTGCGATGCTGCTTCAATTGCCCACATAAAAGAAGGTTTGACTTCCTATGCAATGCATAAGAATTTCTTAGGCATGAAAGACCTGAACCTGAATTACCTGAAAACCTTCGTCACGGTCGTCGAGCACGGCAGCTTCTCGGCAGCAGCGGACCGCCTTCGGCTCTCCCAGCCCGCCGTGAGCCTGCAGGTCCGGCAATTGGAACGGAGTCTTGGCGCGCGGCTGATCGAGCGCGTGGGGCGGGTGGCGAAGGCGACGCCGGCGGGCGAAGAATTGCTCGAGCATGCCGTCCATATCGGCGCCGCCGTCACCGCCGCGACCGAATCCGTCGGCCGCCGCTCCGCGGAAGGCGCCGGACGGGTCCGTATCGGCACCGGTGCCACGGCATGCATATTCCTGCTCCCGCCCCTGCTCAAGGAGCTACGCCAGACGTTCCCGAAGCTGGAAATCACGGTGACGACCGGCAACACCGCCGATATCGTCAAGGCGATCGAGGAGAACGTCCTGGATGTCGGGCTCGTCACGCTGCCGGTATCGGGCCGCAGCCTCGAGATTACCCCCGTCATGGATGACGAATTCATGCTGATCGCACCGGTCGATGTGGCATTGCCGGATCGCGTCACCCCCGCGACGCTGGCGACCAGGCCGGTCCTGCTGTTCGAGCCGGGCGGAAACACGCGCAAGATCGCCGATGCCTGGTTCTCGCACGGCGGCGTTCAGCTCCAGCCGATCATGTCGCTGGGGAGCGTGGAGGCGATCAAGGAACTGGTCGGTGCTGGTCTGGGCTGCGCGATTCTTCCCGGACTTGCCGTTCGCAACATGCGTACCTCCGGCGACATCCAGGTTCACGCGCTGCAGCCGAGGCTCCAGCGCCAGCTGGCCAGCGTGATCAGGCGCGACAAACGCCTTCATGCCGGGCTCGCCCATATCCTGCGAAGCTTCAAGCATCTTTCCAGCGCGGCTAACTGAGGGTCATATACGGCTCCGCTGCCCGAATCGGTCGGGCAGCGGGCCGTTTGCTGTCAGTGAGCGGGGCTGACTCGAGGTCTTGGCGTGAGGCCGAGTGGCTCGACACGCCGGCATCAACCGACCGCCGTGCTCCAGTCGATCATTCCCAGCTGCCAGGTGCCTAGAATCAGCAGCCCGAAGGCGATCCGGTACCAGGCGAACGCTGCGTAGCTGTGGTTGCCGATGAACTTGAGCAGCGCCCGCACCGCCAGCATGGCGAAGACGAAGGAGGTGACGAAGCCGATGGCGAAGACGGCGAAATCGCCCGGCTGGAACAGGTCGCGATACTTGTAGCCGGAATAGACCGCCGCGCCGACCATGGTGGGCATCGCCAGGAAGAACGAGAACTCGGTCGCCGCCTTGCGCGACAGGCCGAACAGCAGGCCGCCGATGATGGTCGAGCCCGAGCGCGAGGTACCCGGCACCAGCGCCAGGCACTGGGCGAACCCGACCTTCAACGCCAGCGTCCAGTTCATGTCGTCGACGGTTTCGGCGCGAATGGTATGGTCGCGCTTCTCGGCCCAGAGCATGACGACCCCGCCGATCACCAGCGCGGTGGCCACGGTGATCGGATTGAACAGGTATTCATGAATCGTGTCGGCGAAGGCGACACCCAGCACCACGGCGGGCATGAACGCCACCAGCAGGTTGGCGGTGAACTTTTGTGCCTGGCGCTGCCTGGGCAGACCGACCACCACATCGATGATCTTGCGCCGATATTCCCAGATCACCGCGAGAATCGCGCCGAGCTGGATGATGATGTTGAACGCCAGTGCCCTTTCGCCACCGAACCCGATCAGGTCCGCAACGATGATCTGGTGACCGGTACTCGATACCGGGAGAAACTCCGTCAGGCCTTCGACCACACCCAGAATCAGTGCCTGTACGGCAATCCAAAGATCCATCTACTCCCCATCAGCGATGCAGCCCATCGCGCATGAATACAACCAAGGTATAGGCCAGATAACCATCTGGCCGCTGTTCTGACTCGTTGCGGGGCAGTAAATTCCACCGCGAGCGAAACGGGCGCTCATTTTTAGTCACAGCCTGCCGAAAAGCTACACAGGAACTGTTGGTTTTCACCAATGCTCGTTTGAGCCTCACGGTGCGCACCTCGTCCCGGCACACCGGCGCCAGCGCGCAAGCCAACAGTCCTAAAAAACAAGCGATGGCACTTCTCGCGGATGCGAACAGATACAGGCCTCAGGGGGAGGCAGGTTCCACGCCGGTGCCACGCCAGAAAAGAACGACAAGAAAGACCCCCACCAGGAGCTATAGCAATGAATCTGCTGCGCAATTTCCCCATCAGCAAGCGTCTGTGGCTGATCCCGGTGGTCGCCATCGCCATGTTGTTCGTCCTCGGGCTGCTGATGATCCAGCAGGTCCGTACCGACCTCTATCAAGGCAAACAGAAGATGACCCAGCATGTCGTGGAGACTGCGGCGGGCATCCTCGAGCACTATCGGCAGCTTGAAGCCAGCGGGGCCATGGGCACCGCCGAGGCCCAGCGGGCCGCGATCGAACAGGTGCGTCTGCTGCGCTATGACGGCGAGGATTATTTCTGGATCAACGATCTCGGCCCGACCATGATCATGCACCCGATCCAGCCCAAGTTGGATGGGCAGGACATGTCCCGCGTCAAGGACCCGGAGGGCAAGGAGCTGTTCAACGAAATGGTCGCCATCGCCAAGCGCGACGGGGCCGGCCCGGTCGCCTACATGTGGGCCAAGCCGGGCGAGGCCGATCCGGTACCGAAGATCTCCTACGTCCAGCTGTTCAAGCCCTGGGGTTGGATCATCGGTTCCGGCATCTATGTCGACGACGTGGAACAGGAGTTCATGAACTACCTGATCCGCTTCTCCCTGATCGGCCTGTTCATCGCCGCCATCATGGCCGTGCTGGTCGCCATCCTGATTCGCAGCATCACCCAGCCGCTGCGCCACACGATGTCCGCGATGGCCAACATCGCCAGCGGCGAGGCCGATCTCACCCGCAGCCTGGATGTGTCCGGCAACGATGAGCTGACCACGCTCGGCCGTGATTTCAATACCTTCACCCAGAAACTGCGGACCGTGGTCGGCCAGCTGTTCGAAACCGCCGGAGCCCTGGATCAGTCCTCGCGCTCGCTCAGCCAGCTGTCCGGCCAGGCGCACGAACAGAGCCAGCAACAAATGCTGCAGATGGAACAGGTCGCCACCGCCATCAACGAAGTGACCTATGCGGTACAGGAAGTCGCCAAGAACGCCGAGCATGCCTCGAGCGAAGTGGGCGCGGCCGAAGGCCAGGCCGACCAGGGTCAGCGCAACATCGAAACCAGCCTGCAGCAGATCGACCAGCTCTCGGTGACGATCGGCCAGGCGGTCGAAGTGATCCAGTCACTGGCTGACGAAACCACCAAGATCGGCACCGTACTGGAAGTGATCGGCTCGATTGCCGAGCAGACCAATCTCCTCGCGCTCAATGCCGCAATCGAAGCGGCACGGGCTGGCGAACAGGGCCGCGGTTTCGCAGTAGTGGCCGATGAGGTCCGCCTGCTGGCCCAGCGCACCCAGCAGTCCACCGCCGAAATCCACGCAATGATCGAACGGCTGCAGAAGAATTCCGGCGCCGCCGTGAATGTCATCCTGGAGAGCAATCGCGCATCCCAGCTCACCGTGGAGCAGGCGAGCCAGGCGGGCGCCAGCCTCGGCGAAATTGCCCAGGCCCTGCGCAACCTGTCCGGACTGAACGCCTCGATTGCCAGCGCAACGCTGCAGCAATCCCATGTCGTAGAAGAAATCAACCAGAACGTGACCCAGGCTGCCGGGCTCGCCCAGGACAGCACCTGCGCGGCCGAGCAGTCCAGCGAAGCCGGCAAGCGCCTGGGCGAACTGGCGGAGCAATTGAACCGCCTGCTGAGTCAATTCAGGGTCTGACCCGCCAACGGTCCGCCCCCCAACGGGGCGGGCCGAGTGCTTCCGAGCCCCCCCACCGACATCTGCACTCCTGCCGTGCAGCGATATACCCGCGCAACGCTTCGTCACAGTCGGCGAAAAATTATTTTCACCTCTCCAGCGTGGCAAGTTGTCGCGCTCTTTTGTCCGCCGAGCGCACTCCATTTCGCCCTGCCGAATCGAAATAAATCACTCGAAACAACAACTTAGCTGTACGCCACGGCCGCTGACGAAAAACCGAAGGCGTTATACCTTTGGCTAATTGCAAAAAAAATACTGATTTTTCGAACTTCCGATGTGACTCCCAAGTCCTCTGGTTACATCAACTGCATGTAAGGTCGCTGCCAACACCTGGCGGCAGGCGAAAATTCGTATTTTGGGTATCACACAGAGAGATATGCCCCATGCACACCCCGCTGCGTATCAACGAAGCCCTTTTGATCACCGACCGTGCGTTCAAGCCTTTTCAGTGCGTCGCCTGGACGCTGCCTGAAGGGAACGGTGACGTCAGCATCACCGTCGTGGATCGCTCCGAACGCCTGCTGGGCCGCTGCAAGATGTCCAGCAGCGTCTTCACCGACCCCATCAAGCTCGGCGAGACCCTGGAGCAGACCCGCGAGCAAATGAGCCGCGACGGCGCCCACCTCTCACCGTGGCACATGCCCGAGTAATCCAGGCATAGACAAGAAGGCCCGCAGCACGCGTTGCTCCGGGCCTTTTCTTTTATGGGACGGCCGCCCGCCCGACTGATCCATTCGCCTGTTTGACGGTCTGATCTACAACACGCGAAACAGGAGAATCCCATGAAAGGCGCCGAAGCCTATGTCAACGATCAATGGCAAAGCAGCGGCCTGGCGAACCTGCCGAACGGGCCAGACGCCCACTGCGTGAAACTCCGCTTCATCGTCCCGCGCGACGCCCAGTTCACCGGCCTGCTCACCCGCATATGCGCAGTGGCACAGCGGCACCTGTGCGAGTTCTACCGAGGCCGCGAAGTCACCCACAAGCCCGTCGTGGGTTCGGTGGTCGGCGATGGCAGCGGCGACGGCATCGAACTGGAGTTCACCGTAGCGCCTGAATGACCGGCGATCCACCGCTCGCCCTGCGAGCCCGCCTGGTTTACCTGGAAGGATGAGGCCGGGATGACTCCATTCGACTTGCAGCGCATGCTGCTGCACGACTTTCCGCTGATGTTCATCGCCGAGGTGGCACTGCGGGCGCTGTTCGCCTTCGTCGCGGTTTTCATCTTCCTCAAGGTCAGCGGCCGTCGTGGCATTCGTCAGCTATCGGTGTTCGAACTGGTGATCATCCTCACGCTCGGCTCGGCCGCCGGCGATGTGTCCTTCTACGAGGACGTGCCGCTGCTGCCGGTCGCGGCCGTTTTCGCGACGCTGCTGGCGCTTTACCGGCTGACGGTCTACTTCATGAACCGCAGCGGGCGGTTTGGCGCCTGGCTGGAGGGCAAGCCGGTCACCATCATCCGCGACGGCATCTATGAGCTGCGCAGCCTCGACGGCCTGAACATATCCGCCGACGAGTTTTTCATGGAGCTGCGCCAGCAGGGGGTCGAACATCTCGGCCAGGTACGCCTGGGCATCCTGGAAAACGACGGGAACGTCAGCCTGTTCTTTCACGCCCCCGACGCGGTTCGCCCAGGCCTACCCGTGCTGCCGGCGGAATATCGCCCGGTGTTTCAGCAGATACCGGCGAGCGGTATGTATGCCTGCAGCCGTTGCGGCTTTCCCCAGGCTCTCGAAACGCATCAGCAACTGCACTGCCCGCGATGCAACAATCCCTCCTGGTCGAAGGCCCTTGCAACTCAGCGTACCCGGTGAACCGCCGCACGCGCGCTCGGTCAGTTAAAGAGGCGGCTACTCGGGCACTCGCTCGAAGCAGCTTTTCATTTCGCGAACGACATCAGGAGCACGCCATGCTCGGTGACTACTCATCGATTAACGACCACCTCGATACTGCCCGCAAACACGCCGACCAGGCGGAAACCGAAGCCAAGCCCGCACTTTACCGCGAAGCCGTCGACGAGCTGGTCGCAGCGATCCGCCTGTTGATGCGCAACAGCGCCGAGAAGGACAACTGAATGCGTGAGACCGCCTCGCCAGGCCACCTGGCGGGGCCGCGTCCTCGGCGACACCGCGCGGGCGCCGCGACGCCGTGAATGCTCCACGCCGGCCCCTTGCCGAGGGCAAGCGCCCGGTTCCCCGCGATGAAGCCGGCGACACCGGCACCCCGCTCTGCCCCGAGCTGCCGCCGGACCTGCATTACGTCGACGATAGCCAGCCCGGCATAAGCCGTCGGCGCCTGCGTGGCAAGTTCGTCTATTTCGGCCCACAGGGCGAACGTATCCGCGATGCCGGCGAAATCCAACGGATCGCCAAGCTGGCGATCCCGCCGGCCTACCAGGACGTATGGATCTGCCCGCACCCGCAAGGCCATCTGCAGGCCACCGGACGCGATGCCCGCGGGCGCAAGCAGTATCGCTACCATCCGCGCTGGCGCGAGATTCGCGACAGCAACAAATACGAACGCATGCTCGAATTCGGCCAGGCGCTACCGAACCTGCGCAGCCGCCTGGAAAAACACCTGGCGCTCGGCGGCCTGCCACGCGAGAAGGTCATGGCCCTGGTGGTGACGTTGCTGGAGTCGACGCTGATCCGCATCGGCAATCCACGCTACGCCCGCAGCAACCGTTCCTACGGATTGACCACGCTGTGCACCCGCCATGTGGATATCCGGGGCACGTCGATACGCTTCCAGTTTCGCGGCAAGAGCGGCGTGGAGCACAAGGTCACCCTGCGCGACCGACGCCTGGCCGCACTCATGCGCCGTTGCATGGAGCTGCCGGGGCAGCAGTTGTTCCAGTATCTGGACGAAGCCGGCCAGCGCCGCGCCGTCAGCTCCAACGACGTGAACCTCTATCTGCAGGAAATGACCGGCCGCGACTTCACTGCCAAGGATTACCGCACCTGGGCCGGCAGCGCGCTGGCGCTGGAGCGCCTGCGCAAGCTGGAGACCTCACCAGAGGCCAGGGCACGACAGAACCTGGTCGAAACCGTCAAACAGGTCGCCAGCCAGTTGGGCAACACGCCCGCCGTGTGCCGCCAGTGCTACATCCATCCGGCAATCCTGCAAGCCTTCAGCGCAGGCACGCTGAGCGGCCTGCGTGCTGCGCGCAAGCGCAAATGGCTGAGCAGCGAAGAGGTCGCATTGCTGACGTTCCTTCGGGAGGCTGCGCGCTAAGGCTACTCCATTCGGCGCCGCAACCTGGCCGCGACGAAACGGCAGTCGCTCCCAGCCCATTGGCAAGATTCATGGGATGTTTGTCATTGTCGCCATCAGTTCCTCTCGCCACACTCGCTCTACCCATTCAGCGAGATGTGCCATGAGCCTTCGAACCATTGCCACGCTGGCATTTCCCGAGGTGATGAGCCTCGATGTAACCGGACCCATGCAGGTGTTCGCCTCTGCCAACGTGGAACGTACGCGCCAGGGCCTGCCCGAGTGCTATCGACTGCTGCTGCTTGGCCAGCACCCCGTCCCGGTGGCGACCTCGTGCGGCATCCGTCTGTGCGTGGATGCGTGCTGGCAGGATGTTCCGCCGGCGACTCTGGACACCCTGCTGGTGCCAGGCGGTGCCGGCGTCGAGGCGCAGTGCCGCAACGCCGCCCTGCTCGCCTGGCTGCAGGCGGCGGAGCCGAAGGTGCGCCGCTTGGGCTCGGTCTGTTCCGGCGCACTGATACTGGCCGCCGCCGGCCTGCTCGACCGGCGCACGGCAACTACCCACTGGGCCGACGTGGAAGCCTTGCGCCAGGACTATCCCGCCGTCCAGGTGGATGTCGATCGGCTGCACACCTACGACCCGAAGGACGACGAGGCCGCGCACCTGTTCACCTCGGCCGGCGTGACCGCCGGTATCGATCTCGCCCTGGCCCTGGTGGAAGCCGACCTGGGCCGTGTCACGGCGTTGGCCGTGGCGCGCCGGCTGGTCATGTTCCTGCGGCGCCCCGGTGGCCAGGCACAGTTCAGCGCCCTGCTTCCTCCGGCGAGCAGCGAGGTTTCCCGGCTCGGCGCCTTGCTGGAATGGATCCCCGCGCACCTGGACGGCGATCTCGGCATCGAGGCGCTCGCGCGCCAGGCGCATATGTCACCGCGCAGCCTGTGCCGCCTGTTCAAGGCCGAGCTGGGCATCGGCCCGGGTCGCTACGTCGAGCAGGTACGCCTGCAAGCCGCGAGAAGTCTGCTGTCGGACGGCCAGGCGTGCATCGCCACGGTTGCCCGGATGGCCGGCTACGGTCACCCGGAGAACATGCGGCGCACCTTCCAGAAACACCTGTCGATCAGCCCGCAGGAATATGCGGCGCGCTTCGCCTGAACCGCTACGAGAAAGGAGACGACCATGCTGATCGGCAATCCTGTCATCCTGCGCCTGTTCATTGCCCAGGCGCTGTTCTGGACCTGTTCGATGACCGGTATCACCCTGACCGCGCTGATCGGCCTGCAGTTGGCGCCGGTCAATGGCCTCGCGACGCTGCCGGTCGCCTTGCTGGTGCTGGGCAATCTGCTCGCCATCCAGCCGCTGTCGCGGCGGATGCAACTGCGCGGCCGCCGCCAGGGTTTCGTCCTCGGCGCGCTGGCGGGAGTGCTGGGCGGCCTGCTCAGCAGCGCAGGCGTCTGGCTCGGCGACTTTCTGCTGCTATGCCTGGGGGCGCTGCCGCTGGGCGCCTACCAGGCATCGGCGATGTTCTACCGCTTCGCCGCGCTCGAGACGGTAGGTGATGCCGAGAAAGGCCGCGCCACCGCTTGCGTGATCGGCGGCGGGGTCTGCGCGGCGTTGCTGGCACCGAGCCTCGGCGCCTGGCACGCGAGGCATTGCCCGTGCCTTTCGCGGGCGCCTACCTGCTCATGGCGGGGTTGGCCGCGATGGGCCTGCTGGTGGCGGCCTCGCTACCCGCCAGCCCCCACGCGCCCATGCAATCGGCAGCGGCCACGGTTCGCGCCCGGGAGCTGTTGCGCCGGCCGGTGGTACGCACGGCGATCATCACCACCGCTGTCGGCCACGGCCTGATGATCCTGGTAATGAACGCCACGCCCTTGGCGATGAGCTTCTGCAACCTGGGGCTGGATGACAGTGCGACGGTGATCCAGTGGCACCTGCTGGGAATGTTCCTGCCCGCATTCGTCGCCGGCACGCTGGTCGATCGCCTGGGCAGCGTGCGTGTCGCATTGGGTGGGGCTGCGACCCTGGCGGCCAGTGCGGCAATCGCCATTGCCGGCGAGAGCTTCGAGCATTTCCTGCTGAGCTCCTGCCTGCTGGGCGTGGGCTGGAACCTGATGCTGGTGGCCGGAACCACCCTGCTCGGAAGCGGCCACCGGCCCGAGGAGCGCTCCGCCGCGCAGGGTTGATGGAACTGGGCAACGGCTATGCGGCAGCCTCATGTCGTTCGCTTGCGGCGCGTTGATCACCGGCATCGGCTGGTCGGCCGTCAACGTCGGCATGCTGGGCCTGCTCGCCGTCGCCGTGCTGCTGCTTTGCGGGCGGCAAAGCGCTGCCGAAGCCGCCGCCTGATGCTAGCGGCCTGTTTGGGCGGTTCAGTTAGCCAATTCCGGCGCTCCGGGCCAACCAACTAACCGCACGGGCCACTAGTGCTGATGCAGGGTGACGCGGTTGCGCCCGCCGGCCTTAGATGCGTACAGCGCGGAGTCGGCCCATTCGATCAACTGCGCGTGACCGCTGCTGGGCACGCTGAGGTCGGCGACCCCCAGGCTGATGGTGAAGCGGATGCGATGCTGCTCGTGGCAAACCTCGCACGACTCGACCGCATGCCGCAGCCGCTCGGCGAACGTCAGCGCACCCTGCTTGTCGGTGTCCGGCAGCAACACGACGAACTCCTCGCCGCCGTAGCGCCCCGCAACGTCCGAGTCGCGCAGGTTCTCGCGAATCAGTTCGGCCACCTGCTGGATGACCGCATCCCCGGCCTGGTGGCCGTAGTTGTCGTTGATCGCCTTGAAGTGATCGATGTCGAACATGACCAACGCCGCCAGGCTGTCGTAGCGACGATGACGGGCGTAGTCCAGGCGCAGCATCTCTTCCCAGTGTCCGCGGTTGTAGAGCCCGGTCAGGCGATCGGTACTCGACAACCGCTGCAGCTCGGCGTTGGCCGCCTGCAACTGGCGCCGGTTGACCGCCACGTCGGTCACGTCGTAGATGATCAGGCAGACCTGATCGATGCTGCCATTGACTCCCTTGAGCGGCAGCAGCGTGGTGTTCTGGTACATGAAGTCTTCCAGCCCGGTGATCGGCTGGTAATTCTTGAACCGCAGCAGGTAGGGCCGCTGTTCCCAGATGGTGAAGGACGGTGTGCCAAGCGTCATCACGCTCTCTACCTTGCGCCGGAACCAGTCCTCGTCCACCTCGGGAAACAGCTCGAAGAACGAACAGTTGCGCGCCCGCTCCGGCGGTCGACCGGAGCGGTTCTCCATGAAGGTGTTCCAGACCTCGACACGGTAGTCCCGGTCCAGCACCACCACGCCTACATCGATGCTCTGGACAATGGCCAGCAGCCAGTGCAGTTCGTTCAGCTCGCTCGAATGGCTCATGTTCAATCCATCAGGTAGGCGAGCTTGCGGCGCAGCAGCTCGACCGAGTCTTCCGTGAACAGCAGTAACAGGTCGAAATGGATATCGTGCCCCTCCAGGCTGTAGCTGATCTCCACGGCCAGGGTCTTTTTCCAGCGGGCGCTGTTGAGCCGGATGAGCTCGTCGATGGAGGCGTGCTGCCCCAGCACCTGCGGATGCCCCTGGGAAAACACCACCTCGATCTGCTCGGCGATGCCACTGAGGCAGGCGCTGATCAGCAGGCTCGACAGGTCCAGGAGCATCTCCATTTCCAGATAATCCTGCCGGCGCATCAAGCGCGCCATGTCGGCCACCTCAGAGTCATGGAACAGCAGCAGCGCTTCCCCGGCGATACCGCCACCGATATAGCCTGGCAGACGGCCGTCAGCTTGTCGCCGCGCGCGGCATCGGCCAGTGCCATGTGCAGCTCGCCGACTTCGAGGATGTTGACGTTGGGGATCGGCAACTGGATGAACACGCCGAGCACGCGCGCCAGCAGGGCCGCCGCGCGCCCCATGGCGACGTTGACCACCTCGCGGAAGGCGTCGCGAAAGCCGATCGACTCGCCTTCGCTACGGCCGACCAGCGCCGACAGGTCGTCGAGCAGGCCGAGGCTGGCCAGGGTCTGGTGCAGGTGGACGGGGTCGGCGGGTTTCTTGATGAAGGCCAGCGCCCCGAGCTCGAGCACCCGCCGTACGGCCTCATCCTGGATGTCGGCGGAGATGACGATGGTCTTGCAGTCCAGCCCTTCCTGGCGCAGCTGCGCGAGCACCTGATAGCCATCCAGTTCGGGCATGGTGAGGTCGAGCAGCAGCACATCGATATCGCCCTGGCGGATGCGCTCCAGCGCCTCCAGGCCGGTGGCTGCCTGGCTGACCGTCACCGGCCAGCCAGCCGGCAGCGCCTGCAGCAGCTGCTTGCGTGCCAGGCTCGAATCGTCGCAGATCAATAGCGAAATGGCAGACATCTGGTGCGAGCTCTCGTTGCCCGGTCAACCGAAGCGACAGAGCTTAGCGCACGCAGCGCATGGTGTGTGCACCATGAAGGCAAAATAGTGGCATTTTGCCCAAAAAGCCTGCGAGGGGCGGATGCGCAGGGTGTCTCGCGCTCCGCCCAGGGAAAAACGCCGCTATCAGTAGTAGGCGTTTTCGCGGTTGGTGTGGTCGGTCACGTCACGCACGCCCTTGAGCTCCGGAATTCGCGCCAGCAGGGTTTTCTCGATACCTTCCTTGAGCGTCACGTCCGCCTGGCCGCAGCCTTGGCAACCGCCACCGAACTGCAGCACCGCAATGCCTTCCTCGACCACGTCGATCAGCGAAACCTGGCCGCCGTGGCTCGCCAGGCCCGGGTTGATTTCAGTCTGCAGGTAGTAATTGATCCGCTCGTTCAGCGGGCTGTCTTCATTGACCATCGGCACCTTGGCATTCGGCGCCTTGATGGTCAGCTGGCCGCCCATGCGGTCGGTCGCGTAGTCGACCAGCGCATCCTCCAGGAACGGCTCGCTGGTGCCGTCGATCCAGGCGGTGAAGCTCTTCAGTGCCAGGGCGATATCGTCCGGTTTTTCCTCGCCCGGCTTGCAATAGGCGATACAGGTTTCCGCATAAGGGGTGCCCGGCTGGGTAATGAAAATCCGGATGCCGATGCCGGTGGTGTTCTGCTTTTCGAGCAGGTCGGCCAAATAATCGTGTGCAGCTTCGGTAATGGTGATCGCGCTCATGGGAACTCCTCGCAGACATGCGCGGCAGTTTACGCCAAACCACTGCCGCGGTTAAGTCCTAGTATTTTGGTAGGAATACTCCATTCGAGCGCCGTTCGCAACGCCGCCTTTGCCACCCTAGAGGTTCTCGTAGCGGTTCATATCCAGCACACCGGCTTCCAGGGGGTCGGTCTCCTCCAGGTAACGTGCCAGGTCATTGAAGTAATCCCAGAACCTCGGGTGGCTGCGGCGCACGCCCCAGCGCTCGACGATGCGTTCGAAGTCCTCGCCCTCCTTCACCCGCTCCAGGGCCGCGACGAACGCGGGCACCTCCGCCGCCGGCAGGTTGAAGATGAAATTGGGATAACTGCTGAGAATGCCCGGATAGACCGTCAGCGTATCCAGGCGCGGCTGCCAGCGCAGCGATTCGCCGTACATGAACGCCACGTTGCTGTGGGCCCGGTTGCGCAGCAGGCTGTAGATCTCGCGCCGGCCGTCGCCCTGTTCGACGCGAAGCAGCGTGGCCTCGGGCAGGCTGCGGATCACCGGCAGTCCGGCTGCCAGGCGGTTGGTCAGGCGGCTGAGCGCCTGCTCGGCGCGTTGCAGCGCTGGCGGCTGATCGGTACGGTAGCAATGGCTGCCCGGGCAGCGGTTGATCGGGTCCGGCGCGGCATTGATGTCAGCACGACGCGCCAGCAATTGCCGAGCGAAGGCCTGCTTCGGGTCGCCCTTGTCCAGTTCCAGCAGCGAGGGCGTCGCGCTGTCGATCGCCGTATAAGCGAGCAGCAGCTTCAACTGGCCACTCTTCTCGTACCAGCCATCGAGAATGGCCTGGCGCGAAGCCGCCGGCAGCAGGCGCAGGAAGTTCAGCTCGGCGCCGTTGCGGATCAGGTCGAAATACAACCGCGTCTGCCCTGATGGGAGACGTTGCCGAACACGTCGAAATTGACCACCAACTGATAGTAGGTGCGTTCGAGCAGCGGAAAGTCCATCCACCAGAGCGTCTGCGGGATCTCGCCGATCAGCCCTTTGCGCACCGACGCACTGTCATGCTGGCGGAAGATCGTCAGCAGAGCATTGTCGTTGCCCGCCCAGAGATGCCGCCATTGCGCCGGTTCGCCGGCATAGGCCTGCATGCGCAGTTGCTCGTACTGGTTGCGTTTGACTCGATAGGTTTGCCAGAAGCCGAGCAGATCGCCAACTTCGTCGAGCTGCCCAGGCATCGCCAGCAGCGGCGTGGTTCGTTCGCGAAAGTGCCGGTCGGTGACGTACAGGTCGTACTGCGGGTCCTGGAACAACACCCAGAAGTTGTCGCGAATCACATCGGTGGCGATCTGCCCGCGGCACACCGGTCCACGAATGAACGTACGCACGAAATATTCGGCGTTATCCAGCATGAACTGGTAGCGCGCCTGCGCCGGAATCGCCTGGAAGGCCCGGAACGGATTCGCCCGGTGGCCGGCACCGTATCCCGGTACCGCATCGACGCGCCAGTCGTCGCTGAAGAACAGCGCCTTGACCCGCGCCAGCTTCGCGGGGCTGAGCGGATAGGTGATGTGCGTCTTGTGCACGATCACATCGGGGATCGGCCGCAGCCGGTAATGAAAGTGCGTACCGGGATCGTCGTTGGGGCGGCGCGTGGCGATCGCATCGACGGGCTCGCCGCTGGGCGTGCGGGAGCGTACCAGCTGGTAGAAATGCCGGCCTCCCGTCCCCGTCCCTTCGAAATAGAGATGGGCGATGAACAGATGCTCATACAACCAGCGGCCGACCAGCGTTCCCCGCGGGCCAGGGGCGTTCAGCAAGCGCTCCCATTCGGCTATCTGCGCCGCCTCGGCGGCCGGCGGTTTCGGTGCCTGGTAATCGACCGGGGCGCCCTGCTCCAGCCAGCGTTGCAGGCGCTCGTACTCCGCGTCGCTGAGTCCGGTGACCGCGAATGGCATGCCGGCATGGGCATTCTGCTGGGCGTAGTCGTCGAACTCCCCCGGCAGTGGGCAACTGTTTTCCCGGCCAATGCCGATATCCAGGTCGGCTGGCAGCTTGGCGTTGGGCGTCAGCGGCTGGCTGCGCCCCAGCTCCAGCATGCGGGCCATCAGCGCCGCCTGACTGCCCTGGGCCTCGAGTACCGAATGGAAGCCCTTGCGCCGCCAGCCGGCCTCGTCTTCGGCGTCGAGAAAAAGCCGTGTGGGGGTTTGCGCCTTGGCCCGTGCGCCATTATAGACCGGCAGTTTGTGGCCGCCGCGCGCCGCGCCTTCTGCACTACCGAGATTGAGCTGGCATGGCGAGTCGTAGCAGGCGTGGCAAGCAACGCATTTGGCGGTGAAGATCGGCTGGATATCGCGCTGGTAGGAGAGCGGTTCCGCCCGCACCAGGGTGGTGCAAAGCAGGAACAGGCAGCCGAGCCAGCAGCGAAAGGTCATGATGAACGCACCTTGAGGGAAGCCGGCATTCTAGCCAGCCGGGCCGGCCGAGGCGAGCACCTGGCCGTGCCGCTACCGGCTCTTCGGATCGCTGCCGCCGCGCTGCGGCAACCTGAATATTATTCATGCAAAAGAGCGAGAGCTCGAAAAGCATGCAGCTTTGCTATCATTCGCGCACTTTCCTCCCCGCTTTTCAGGTAGTCCCCCATGTCCACTCGCAACGCTCGCCTTCAGGCCCTTCAGCATGCTCTAAAGGAGCGCATCCTGATCCTCGACGGCGGCATGGGCACCATGATCCAGAGCTACAAGCTGGAGGAGTCCGACTACCGCGGCGAACGCTTCGCCGACTGGCCGAGCGACGTGAAGGGCAATAACGACCTGTTGCTGCTCTCCCGCCCCGACGTCATCCAGGCCATCGAGAAGGCCTATCTCGATGCCGGCGCCGACATTCTGGAAACCAACACCTTCAATGCCACCCGGGTCTCCCAGGCCGACTACGGCATGGAAGAACTGGTCTACGAGCTGAACGTGGAAGGTGCGCGCCTGGCCCGGGAAGTGGCCGATGCCAAGACCGCCGAGACGCCGGATCGCCCGCGTTTCGTCGCCGGCGTGCTCGGCCCGACCAGCCGCACCTGCTCCATCTCGCCGGACGTCAACAATCCCGGCTACCGCAACGTCACCTTCGACCTGCTGGTGGAGAACTACACCGAAGCCACCCGTGGCCTGATCGAGGGCGGCGCCGACCTGATCCTGATCGAAACGATCTTCGACACGCTGAACGCCAAGGCGGCGATCTTCGCCGTGCAGCAGGTATTCGAGGAAGATGGCGTCGAGCTGCCGATCATGATCTCCGGCACCATTACCGACGCCTCCGGCCGCACGCTGTCAGGCCAGACCACCGAGCGTTCTGGAACTCGGTGCGCCATGCCAAGCCGATCTCCGTAGGCCTGAACTGCGCCCTGGGCGCCAAGGACCTGCGCCCTTATCTGGAAGAGCTGGCCAACAAGGCCGACACCCACGTGTCCGCCCACCCCAACGCCGGCCTGCCCAATGCCTTCGGCGAGTACGACGAAACGCCGGCAGAAATGGCCGCGGTGGTCGAGGAGTTCGCCGCCAGCGGTTTCCTCAACATCATCGGCGGCTGCTGCGGCACCACGCCGGCGCATATCCAGGCGATTGCCGAGGCGGTGGCCAAGTACCCGCCGCGCGTGATCCCGGACATTCCCAAGGCCTGCCGCCTGTCGGGCCTGGAGCCCTTCACCATCGACCGCAGCTCGCTGTTCGTGAACGTCGGCGAGCGCACCAACATCACCGGTTCGGCCAAGTTTGCCCGTCTGATCCGCGAGGAGAACTACACCGAGGCGCTGGAAGTGGCCCTGCAGCAGGTGGAAGCCGGCGCCCAGGTGATCGACATCAACATGGACGAGGGCATGCTGGATTCGAAGGCGGCCATGGTCACCTTCCTCAACCTGATCGCCGGCGAGCCGGACATCTCCCGCGTGCCGATCATGATCGACTCCTCCAAGTGGGAAGTGATCGAGGCGGGCCTCAAGTGCATCCAGGGCAAGGGCATCGTCAACTCCATCTCCATGAAGGAAGGTGTCGAGCAGTTCAAGCACCACGCCCACCTGTGCAAGCGCTACGGCGCCGCGGTGGTGGTGATGGCCTTCGACGAAGCCGGCCAGGCCGATACCGCTGCACGCAAGCGCGAAATCTGCCAGCGCAGCTACGACATCCTGGTCAACGAGGTGGGCTTCCCGCCCGAAGACATCATCTTCGACCCGAACATCTTCGCCATCGCCACCGGCATCGAAGAGCACAACAACTACGCCGTCGACTTCATCGAAGCCTGCGCCTTCATTCGCGACAACCTGCCCTATGCCCTGACCTCGGGCGGCGTGTCCAACGTGTCCTTCTCCTTCCGCGGCAACAACCCGGTGCGCGAAGCGATCCACTCGGTGTTCCTGTTCCATGCGATCAAGGCGGGCCTGACCATGGGCATCGTCAACGCCGGCCAATTGGAGATCTACGACGAGATCCCGAAGGAGCTGCGCGACGCGGTCGAGGACGTGGTGCTCAACCGCAGCGCCGGCGGCACCGAGGCGCTGCTGGAGATCGCCGATAAGTACAAGGGCGATGGCTCGGTCAAGGAAGCCGAGACCGAGGAATGGCGCAATCTGCCGGTGGACAAGCGCCTCGAGCACGCGCTGGTCAAGGGCATCACCGCCTTCATCGTGGAGGACACCGAGGAGTGCCGCCAGCAGTGCGCACGCCCCATCGAGGTGATCGAAGGCCCGCTGATGAGCGGCATGAACGTGGTGGGCGATCTGTTCGGCGCGGGCAAGATGTTCCTGCCCCAGGTGGTCAAGTCCGCCCGCGTGATGAAGCAGGCCGTGGCCCACCTGATCCCCTTCATCGAGGCGGAAAAGGGCGACAAGCCGGAAGCCAAGGGCAAGATCCTCATGGCGACCGTCAAGGGCGACGTGCACGACATCGGCAAGAACATCGTCGGCGTGGTACTCGGCTGCAACGGCTATGACGTGGTGGACATGGGCGTGATGGTGCCGGCGGAAAAGATCCTGCAGACCGCCATCGCCGAGAAGTGCGACGTCATCGGCCTGTCCGGCCTTATCACCCCGTCGCTGGACGAGATGGTCCACGTTGCCCGTGAAATGCAGCGCCAGGGCTTCTCGCTGCCGCTGATGATCGGCGGCGCCACCACCTCCAAGGCGCACACCGCGGTGAAGATCGACCCGCAGTACAGCAACGATGCAGTGGTCTACGTCACCGATGCCTCGCGCGCGGTGGGCGTGGCCACCACCCTGCTGTCCAAGGAACTCAAGCCGGCGTTCGTCGACAAGACCCGCGAGGAGTACGCGATGATCCGCGAGCGCACCGCCAACCGCAGTGCGCGCACCGAACGCCTGAGCTACCTCGATGCCATCGCCAACAAGCCGCCGTTCGACTGGAGCGGCTACGCCCCGGTCAAACCGAGCTTCACCGGCCGCCAGGTGCTGGAAGACATCGATCTGCGCACCCTGGTCGACTACATCGACTGGACGCCTTTCTTCATTGCCTGGGACCTGGCCGGCAAGTATCCGCGCATCCTCGAAGACGAGGTGGTTGGCGAAGCGGCCACCTCGCTGTTCAACGATGCCCAGGCCATGCTGAAAAAGCTGGTTGACGAGAAGCTGATCCGCGCACGTGCGGTGTTCGGCTTCTGGCCAGCCAACCAGGTCCAGGACGATGACCTGGAAGTGTACGGTGACAACGGCGAGAAGCTGGCCACCCTGCATCACCTGCGCCAGCAGACCATCAAGCCGGACGCCAAGCCGAACCTGTCGTTGGCCGATTTCGTCGCACCGAAGAGCACCGGCATCACCGACTACGTGGGCGGGTTCATCTGCACCGCTGGCATCGGTGCCGAGGAAGTCGCCAAGGCCTATCAGGACAAGGGCGACGACTACAACTCGATCATGGTCAAGGCGTTGGCCGACCGCCTCGCCGAGGCCTGTGCCGAATGGCTGCACGAGCAGGTGCGCAAGCAGCACTGGGGCTATGCCAAGGACGAGCAGCTGAGCAACGAGGAACTGATCCGCGAGCAATACAAGGGCATCCGCCCTGCCCCCGGTTACCCGGCCTGCCCCGATCACACCGAGAAGGGCACGCTGTTCCAGCTGCTGGATGCCGACGGCATCAGCCAGGTCACCCTCACCGAGCACTACGCCATGCTGCCCACCGCGGCGGTCAGCGGCTGGTATTTCGCCCATCCCGAGGCGCAGTACTTCGCTGTCGGCAAGATCGACAAGGATCAGGTGGAAAGCTACAGCCAGCGCAAGGGCCAGGACCTCGCGGTCAGCGAGCGCTGGCTGATGCCGAACCTGGGGTACGACGCATGAGCACTACCGTGAGCCCCTACCTGCTCGACCAGCTCGAAACCGCCGACATGCTGGAGATCGATGGCCTGCATGCTTTCGCATTCACGCTGAACGACGCCCTGCTGGACCAGGCAGACGCAGCCGCCGAAGCGGGCGAGCCGTTTTCCAGCGAACAGATCGTCCTGCAGATCGACGCGCTGGACGGTCGCAGCAAGCGACGCTGGCAGTTCAGCTACAACACGGTCATGGAGGCGCAGCACGACGCGGCGGACGACAGCTGGCAGCTCGGCGAAGAGCCAACGCACCGGCTGCGCTGCCTGGGCGCGATCAGCGCTGGCGCTGACGACGAATAACGCAGCGCCGTCCGTCGCACGGGCCGATCCATCCGCGAACGCCGAGCGTTTCTCGCGCTATTCGCTGTCTACTTCACAGCCAGACAGCGGAAGGAGAGAAACCATGCCCATGCCACCCGATTTATCCTCGCGGCCATTTCGACTTACGGTCGAGCGCAGGCTGCGCCTTTCGGCTAAAACCCTTTTCAAGGCGTGGACCGAGGAGCTCGATCGCTGGTTTGCCGTACCGGCTAGCGTCCTGATGAAACCACAGGTCGATGCTCCCTTCTACTTTGCTACCGACTTCGAGGGGAATCTGCATCCTCATTACGGGCGGTTCTTGAAACTCGAAGCCCCGCGATTGATAGAACTTACCTGGGTCAACGGAGAAGACGGGACCAAAGGAGCCGAGACGGTCGTAACCCTGGAATTCACGCCGCAAGAAGATGCGACTTTGGTCAAACTCGTTCATGCCGGCTTTCCGGATGAAGCCTCCAGGGACCGGCATGAGCAGGCCTGGCCCCTGGTGCTCGCTCAGCTTGAAAAGCGCATGGGCGAGCATGCCTAGAGGCCGTCGCAACAGCCTCGAAGCATTTCGCTTACCTTGAGAGGAGTTTTCGCCATGGCCACTGGAACCGTTCGTCTTCATCGCGTGCTTCGCGCCACCCCGGACAAGGTCTACCGCGCATTCGTGGATGCCGGTGCAATGGCCAAATGGCTTCCGCCATACGGTTTCGTCTGCAAGGTCCAGCGGATGGATCCGCACGTCGGCGGCGGTTTCAGGATGTCGTTCGAAAACTTCACGACCGGCCAGGAACACGCTTTCGGCGGCGAGTATCGGCAGCTGGTTCCGGGTGAACTCATCGAGTACACCGACAGCTTCGATGATCCCAACCTGCCGGGCACCATGCTGGTCACGGTGAACCTCAAGCGGGTTTCGTGCGGCACGGAAGTGAATATCGAACAGAGCGGAATTCCCGAGATGATCCCGACCGAGATGTGCTATCTCGGCTGGCAGGAATCGCTCATGCAGCTCGCCAATCTCGTTGAGCCGGAAATTTCGGGCTGATCCCCAGGCCGGAAGAACGCCTCGTCATCTAGGGTCTGTTGCCATTTGCCGCAGCAACGCGGCTCGCGACGAAACGGCAACAGACCCCTAGGCGCCCCTGAACGCGCCCCGCGCATCGCGCCGCAGCAGCAAGCCGATGGCCAGCACCACCAACAGGCTCCCCGGTAGCCAATGCCAGCCCATGCGCGCCGGCTGGTCGAAGAACAGCAGCAGCATCGACACGAACGGCACGAGGTAGCTGTAGGCGGTCACCGCTCCCGGCGTGAGAGCGGCAGTCGCCCGCTGCTGCAGGAAGAAGGTCATAGCGCTGGAGAACACGCCGAGATAGATCACCAGCAGCAGGTCCAGCAGGTTCATGTGCAGCAGTGCCGCGGGCCGTTCCCACAACAACCCCATCAGGCCGATGAGGATCGCGCCCGCCACCAGGCTCCAGAACGTGCGCAAGCCGGCCTGGCGCGGCAGCGTCCCCCCGGCAAGGCCCCATTTGCTGAGCACCGGATACAAGGCCGAAGCGACGCACCCGAGGAAGAAGCCCAGTTCGCCCAGCCCCAGCTGCATGCCCACGAAATCGCCACCGTTTTCCGCCCAGGCGAGGCCCAGCGCGCCGATCGCCCCCAGGGCGAGAATGGCCAGCAGCCGACCGGCCGGCTGTTCGACACCGAGACCACGCCCCAGGCAATAGGCCAGCAACGGCACACTGACGAACAGGGTCGCCATCGACAGCGCGCTGACCCGGTGCGCCGCCCAGAACATGGTGCCGAAGAAGCCGGCCAGACACAGCCCCATCGCCGCGTAGAGCAGCAGGGTGCGCAAGCCCGGTCGGCCGTCGCTCTGCCGCCAGGCCAGCGGCCCCAGCACCAGCGCGGCGATGCCGAAGCGCATGGCGGTCAGCAGCAACGGCGGCAACCCTTCGCTGAGCAGGCCCACCGCCGGAAACGACAGGCCGACGAACAGCGCCCAGAGCAGCATGCCCAGGTGTGCGCGGCTGGTCCCGCTCAGGGCATCAGGCATGTACGGCGGCCTTCGTCGAGCATATGCGTTCCCGGCTGCATAGACCGGGAACGCACGAGACTGGATGGCGCCGGATGGACAGCCAGTGGATGACGTGCGTTCTTTGTTGCTGGCTCACAGGCCGCTCCTTGGTTTCGCGCAACACTAGCGCGAGGCGGACCGTCGAATGACCTTGATCGAGTAGGTGAGGTTCGGTTTACGCGTCACGCTGATGGCCCGCCGCGTGACCGTATCGAGGGTGATGTTCCAGAACCCGGAGCTCGGCGCCACGATCTTCGCTGGAAAGCGGTCGAAGGCGCCGCCGTGGTAGGTATGGCGGCCGCCATTCTTGAAGCTGCGGAAATTCGCATCGTTCATCAGGCGAATATTGCAGGTTTGCGAGCACTGGATGACGACGATGTCGCCTTCTTCGAGATGCTCACGCTGGTGTATGAACTTCATGTACGGCTCCGGCACTCATGGCGCAAAGGCGAACGATAGCATGCGTACCTTCCGAATCAGCCGCCGGACGGCCCGGGCCAGGTTGTTCCGCGCCGCGGGGCGTGTATCCTCACAGCCATCAGCCGAATCGCTTCCAACTTCCCATGCACAGCACACGCATCCCCTGTTCCTCGAACCTGCCCGCGGGATGCCGGCTGCTGTTTCTCTTCGATACGGGACTGCTGGCGCTCTGGTGACGGCAGATCGTCAGCCATCCGCTCGAGTCGTCCATCCAGCCCATCGAGGAGTACCGCATGCCTGCGGTTCGTAACACCGTCCAGATCGATACCCCCATCGTGCGCCACGCGACGCGTTGCGGCTTCTTCATGGCCGGCTTCGGCCTGTCGGTATGGGCACCGCTGGTGCCCTACGTGCGAGAGCGCATCGAGATGAGCGACGCGGTGTTCGGCCTGTTGCTGCTGTGCATCGGCATCGGCTCGCTGAGCTGGATGCCCGTCTCCGGCGTGCTGGTGGCCCGCTGGGGTATCCGTCCGGTGCAGTTGTGCAGCGTCGCGCTGCTCGCCCTGGCCCTGGCCGGCATGGCCCTGACCGATTCGATCTGGCTGCTGGGCCTGGCGCTGTTCTGCTTCGGCGGCAGCCTGGGCGTGATCGACGTGATCATGAACATCCAGGCGGTGCTGGTGGAGACCGCCGTCGGCCGCCGGCTGATGTCGAATTTCCACGGCATGTACAGCCTGGGCGCCATCAGCGGTGCGCTGGTGCTCACCGGGCTGCTGACCCTCGGCCTGACGCCCGAGGTCGGCAGTTTCCTGATGATCGGCGCAGTCGTGCTGGCGAACCTCGGCTTCGCCCGCGGCTTCCTGCCGAACCGGGCGCCGGGCGGCGGTTTCGCCTTCGTGCGGCCCACCACCATGGTGCTGCTGGTGGGGCTGATGTGCTTCGTGGTCTACCTGGCCGAGGGCGCAGTGCTGGACTGGAGCGCGCTCTACCTCACCGGCACGAAAGGCCTGGAAGTCGCCAAGGGCGGCCTCGGCTATGCCGCGTTCGCCCTGATGGTGACCATCGCCCGTTTCGCCGGCGGGCCGCTGCTCAATGCCCTGGGCACCGCTCGCGTCATCGCCTTCGGCGGGCTGCTGGCGGCGATCGGCATCGCCCTGAGCCTCGTAGCCGGGCACTGGGCCCTGGCCCTGGTCGGCTACGGCCTGTGCGGGCTGGGCTGCGCCAATGTCTCGCCGGTGCTGATCTCGTCGTTGAGCCGGCAGGATGGCATGCCGGTGCATCTGGCCGTCACCGTCGCCACCACCATCGGCTTTGCCGGCGTGCTCGCCGGCCCGGCGATGATGGGCGTGGTGGCCCATCTCGGCTCGCTGGGGCTGGCATTCGGCCTGCTCGCGCTGCTGTTGCTGGGTATCGTGCCGTTCAGCCGTCGCTTCCCCGCCTGAGCCCGGATAGAATGCGCGCCCTATGCGCATCCCCGACTTCCAGCAACGTCTCGCCGACATCGGCGCCAAGCCCCGTCATATCGGGCGGATGACCCGCGCCTGGCTCAAGGGCCTGCCGCTCGATGTCGGGCGTCGCCAGCAGCAGGCCGAGGACTTCCTGCCACTGAGCGTGCGCGAAGGCCTGCCGGCGCTGAGCCTGGAAATCGATGCACTCGCCCGCCTGCGCTCCGAGCATCCGGCTGCCGATGGGTCGGCAAGGCTGCTGGTGGAGCTGGCCGACGGGCAGATGGTGGAAAGCGTGCTGCTGCCCCGCGACGGCCTGTGCGTCTCCAGCCAGGTCGGCTGCGCAGTGGGCTGCCTGTTCTGCATGACCGGCAAGAGCGGCCTGCTGCGCCAGCTGGGCAGCGCCGAAATCGTCGCCCAGGTCGCCCTGGCCCGGCGCTTCCGGCCGGTGAAGAAGGTGGTGTTCATGGGCATGGGCGAGCCGGCGCACAACCTCGACAACGTGCTCGAGGCCATCGACCTGCTCGGCACAGACGGCGGCATCGGCCACAAGAACCTGGTGTTCTCCACGGTCGGCGACCCGCGCGTGTTCGAACGCCTGCCGCATGAGCGGGTCAAGCCCGCCCTGGCCCTCTCGCTGCACAGCACCGACGCCGAGCTGCGCCAGGTCCTGTTGCCACGCGCGCCACGGATCGCGCCGGATGAGCTGGTCGAGCTCGGCGAGGCCTATGCGCGCAGCGTGGGTTTCCCGATCCAGTACCAGTGGACGCTGCTCAAGGGCATCAATGACCACCAGGACGAGATGGATGGCATCCTGCGCCTGCTCAAGGGCAAGTACGCGGTGATGAACCTGATCCCCTACAACAGCCTGGAAGCCGACGACTACCAGCGTCCCGATGGCGAGCGCATCGTGCAGATCGTGCGCTACCTGCACAGCCGCGGCGTGTTGACCAAGGTGCGCAATTCGGCCGGCCAGGACATCGATGGCGGCTGCGGGCAGTTGCGCGCACGGGCCGAGCAGGTCATCGCACGCAAGCGCTGAACCCTCCCGGCCATCCACTGTCCCAGCGCAGGGCCCCGGCGAAGTCGACTCGGCCCGTAGCCGCCGATCATCGATAGCAAGGAAAGCCTACGAGCAACATGCACACCCTGGAACGACTCAAGCGTGGCGATCTGGCCGGCGCGCGACGCCTCGATCTCTCGGCCGGTCTGCGCGAATTCCCCGAGGAAATCTACGGGCTGGCCGACACCCTGGAAGTGCTGAATCTTTCCGGCAACCAGCTGAGCGAGCTGCCCGCCGATCTGTCGCGCCTGCACAGGCTGCGCATCCTGTTCTGCTCGGACAACCCCTTCAGCGTCGTACCGGAGAGCCTTGGCGATTGCCCACGGCTGGAGATGATCGGGTTCAAGGCCAACCGCATTCATCACCTGCCCGCCGCCGCCCTGCCGCCGGCATTGCGCTGGCTGATTCTCACCGACAATCGGTTGCAGGCGCTGCCGCCAAAGCTTGGCCACTGCCACCACCTGCAGAAGCTGATGCTCGCCGGCAATCGGCTGCACGCGCTGCCGGAAAACCTGGCCGACTGCGCCAACCTGGAATTGCTGCGAATCGCCGCTAATCGCCTGGAGGCATTGCCCGAGTGGCTGCTGGCCTTGCCCCGGCTAAGCTGGCTGGCCTTCGCCGGCAATCCTTTCAGCGACGCCAACGAAGCCGCAGCGCTGGCCCGCCATCCGTTGCCACCGGTGCCCCGCGACGACGTCCTGTTGCAGGAAGTACTGGGCCAGGGCGCATCCGGTGTCATCCACCGCGCCGAATGGCGCCGAACCGACCGGCCGCCGACGCAGATGGCGGCCAAGCTGTTCAAGGGCCCTCTCACCAGCGATGGCCTGCCCCATAGTGAAATGGCCGCCTGCGTCGCCGCCGGCACGCATACCAACCTGATCGGCGTCGCCGGACCGCTGGCCGATGCGCCCGGGCAAGCCCCGGGCCTGCTGATGGAGCTGATCGATCCGGCGTTCCAGCCGCTGGCCGGCCCGCCCTCGCTGGCCAGCTGCACCCGGGACTGCTATGCCGAGCATCAGCGGTTCAGCCTCGAACAGGTCCTGCGCATCGTCCGCGGCGTCGCCTCGACAGTGGTGCACTTGCATGAGCGCGGCATCCTGCATGGCGATCTCTACGCGCACAACCTGCTGGTCGACCCACGGGGCGACTGCCTGCTCAGCGATTTCGGCGCTGCCTCGTTCTTCGATCCGAACAGCGCCGCCGGACATGCCCTGCAGCGCATCGAGGCACGCGCCTTCGGCTGCCTGCTGGAGGAGTTGCTGCAGCGATGCCGCGAAGACAGGCAGGATGAGCGCGTACGGCGCCTCATCCAGCTGCAGCAGCAGTGCTTGGCCGAACGCCCGGAGCTGCGCCCGGACTTCGCCCAGCTCGACGCCCACCTCGCCGCGCTCTGATGCGCCCAACCGGACCCCGACGATGAGTTCACCCGACGCAGACGCCAACAGCGATCGCACGCCCTATCCCAAACCCTTCGCCGACCGGCCACTGGAACAGGATCCCTTCGTCCGCGGCCTCAAGCAGCGCTTGCCCGAGCACCTGCGCGAATCCTTCAGCGGCGAGCAGCTGGACGCGCTGCGCAGCGTCTTCGGCGCCCGCTCGTGGGTCAGGCACCGCGTCGACCTGCGCGGCACCGTCAAGTTGTGGGGCAACCAGTTCTATTTCGCGATCCTCGCCGGGCGCAACAAGCGCAACCTGACGCGCCCCCAGCAGAACCTCTCGCTGCTGGCCAAGGCGGCGCTGATCACCCTGTTCCTGCTGTTCTCCGGGTTGCTCGGGCTGGTCATCCTCTACCTGCTCAAGTCGGCGCTGGGTATCGACTTGCTGCCGGGTGTCTCGCTCGGCCTCTGGGATTGGTTCAAGGCCAATTTCTGACACACACTTGCAAGAGCGCCGCTGTACGGGCCCAGGTGGCAGCCCATCAAGGATGGTTGGCATCGACTTTCGGAGCGCCCGGTTCGATCGGCATTGATCGGGATCATAGCGGCGCCCGGGGGGCATGCCGAGAATGAATGGGCTCCCGTTTCCACGAGCTTAATGGAGGTTCCGAAATGAACGACACTTCGAACAAACCTGCAGTAAGTAGTGACGAAAACAAAACACCGGCCCCGCCGGAGGCGTGGCGCCCCTTCGACTCCCTGCGGCGCCAGGTCGACCGGCTGTTCGACGACTTCGAGCGCCCCTGGCACCTGCCCTTCTCGCGCCATGGTTTCGAGACCACGCCATTCTGGCAGGGCGGCCTCGCACGGATGCCGGCGATGGATGTGGTAGAGAAGGACAAGGCCTTCGAGATCACCGCCGAGCTGCCGGGCATGGACGAGAAGGACGTGGAGGTCAAGCTGGTCGGCAACAACCTGATCATCAAGGGCGAGAAGCGCCAGGAACGCAAGGAGGAAAAGGATGGCTACCATCTTTCCGAACGTTCCTACGGCAGCTTCCAGCGCAGTTTCGCCCTGCCGGAGGGTGTCGACCGCGAGCAGATCGATGCCAGGTTCGGCAAGGGTGTGCTGACGCTGTCCCTGGCGAAGAAAGCGGGCGCGCCGGAAGGCGAAAAGAGCATCTCCATCAAGACCGAGTAGCTCTGGCACCGAAGGCGGATCGGCATCGCCGACCCGCCTTCGGCGGACAAACCACTTCAGCCCCCTTCCGCTGACGCGTTCCGTCATCCCGATCCGCCGACTCGGCTAGACTTCCCGAAAACCCGGCGGTTCGAGGTAGGCATGAGCGACGAACAGGATAAACCCCTCACCCTGCGCCAGATGCTCGGCAGCGTGCTGGCCGCAGCCCTCGGTGTGCAGAGCGGCAAGAACCGCGCCCGCGATTTCAGCCACGGCAAACCCAGCCACTTCATTTTCCTCGGCCTGGGGTTCACAGCAATCTTCGTGCTGGTGATTCTCGGCGTGGTCAAGTTGGCGCTCTACCTGGCTGCGCCTTGAGGCGCGCCGCCAAGCGGAACGCGGACGGCAATCCGGTCGAGCCCGGTGGTTCGCTCATCGAGCCAGCAAAGGCTGGGCGCGGCCATGCCCCTACCGGCAAAGCCTCACGCCCGTTTATTGATGGCTGACCCAGAAAATGGCCGTGCCGACGGCGAGCATGATCAGACTGAAAATCGCCGCGGCGTCCACCAAACTGTCGCGCTGGTCGTTTCTCAAGGGATGCCTCCTCTTCGCATGCGGGATCGCATAGCCACTGTTGAGCAGTTAAGACCAGCTCCCGGGATCGCTCAAGGCAGGCCTCTTCTCCCTACGATTTCGCTCTATTTCGTTCTAAACATATTCCCAAACATCACTTTTGCGCATAACCACTAGCTGGTATCGTGCCCGACTCCCTGAATGGGTGCGCGGCCGTGCGCGCGAAAGCTGTAGACAGCCTGAGAACAGGACATTTATGTACGTTTACGATCAGTACGACCAACACATCATCGAGGATCGGGTGCGGCAGTTCCGCGACCAGACCCGCCGCTACCTGGCCGGCGAGCTCGCTGATGAGGAGTTCCGCCCGCTACGACTGCAGAACGGCCTTTATATCCAGCGCTATGCGCCCATGCTGCGTATAGCCGTTCCCTACGGGCTGCTGTCCTCCACCCAGTTGCGCAAGCTGGCGCAGATCGCCCGTCACTACGACAAGGGCTACGCCCACGTCAGCACCCGTACCAACGTGCAATTCAACTGGCCGGAACTGGAAGACGTCCCCGAGATCCTGGCCGAACTGGCCACCGTACAGATGCATGCCATCCAGACCAGCGGCAACTGCATCCGCAACACCACCACCGACCAGTTCGCCGGCGTGGCCAAGGACGAGCTGATCGATCCGCGTCCCTGGTGCGAGATCATCCGCCAGTGGTCGACCTTCCACCCGGAATTCGCCTTCCTGCCGCGCAAGTTCAAGATCGCCGTGAACGGCGCCGCCAGCGACCGTGCGGCCATCGAGGTGCACGATATCGGCCTGGAGGCGGTGAAGAACGCCGCCGGCGAGCTGGGCTTCCGCGTTTCGGTCGGCGGCGGCCTGGGCCGGACGCCGATCGTCGGCAGCTATATCAACGAATTCCTGCCGTGGCAGCACCTGCTCAGCTACCTCGACGCCATCCTGCGGGTCTACAACCGCTACGGCCGTCGCGACAACAAGTTCAAGGCGCGCATCAAGATCCTGGTCAAGGCGCTGACCCCGGAAGTGTTCGCCGAACGCGTCAACGCCGAATGGGCGCACCTGAAAGACGGCCCGACGACCCTGACCGAAGTCGAAGTCGAGCGCGTCGGCAAATTCTTCGTCGATCCCGACTACAAGGCCCTGCAAGACCAGGACGCCGCCCTCGCCCAGCTCGATGCCGAACACCCCGGCTTCGCCCGCTGGCGCCAGCGCAACGTGGTCGCGCACAAGAAGCCCGGCTACGCCGCGGTCACCCTTTCGCTGAAGAGCACCGGCGTCGCGCCGGGCGATGTCACCGACAAGCAGCTCGATGCCATCGCCGACCTGGCCGATCGCTACAGCTTCGGCGAAGTGCGCAACTCCCACGAGCAGAACATGATTCTCGCCGACGTCGAGCAGGCCCGGCTGTTCGAACTCTGGCACGAACTGCGCGAACTGGGCCTGGCCACGCCGAACATCGGCTTGCTGACCGACATCATCTGCTGCCCGGGCGGCGACTTCTGCTCGCTGGCCAATGCCAAGTCGATTCCCGTCGCCGAGGCCATCCAGCGCCGTTTCGACGACCTCGACTACCTGTTCGACCTGGGCAACATCGACCTGAACATCTCCGGCTGCATGAACGCCTGCGGGCACCACCATGTCGGCCACATCGGCATCCTCGGCGTCGACAAGAAAGGCGCGGAGTTCTATCAGGTTTCGCTGGGCGGCAGTTCGGGCCGCAACGCCAGCCTCGGCCAGATCCTCGGCCCGTCCTTCGCCCAGGATGCAATGCCCGACGTGATCGAGAAGATCATCACCGTCTACGTGGAGCAGCGTACCGAAGATGAACAGTTTATCGACACCTTCCGCCGCATCGGCATCGACCCCTTCAAGGAACACGTCTATGCAGCGAATCATTAAGAACGACCAGCTCGTCGACGAAACCTGGCATCTGCTACCCAAGGAACAGACGCTCGACGAGCTGTGCAACAGCGACGACCTGATCGTCCCGCTGCACCTCTGGCTCGACCATGCCCACGCCCTCAAGGCGCGCGACGGTGGCCTCGGGGTCTGGCTGGATGCCGACGAACAGGTGGAAGACATCGCCGACGACCTGGCCCATTTCCAGGTCGTTGCGCTCAACTTCCCGAGCTTCACCGACGGGCGCCACTACTCCAGCGCACGCCTGTTGCGCGAGCGCTACGGCTACAAGGGTGAGATTCGCGCCATCGGCGACGTGCTGCGCGACCAGCTGTTCTACATGCGCCGCTGCGGTTTCGACGCCTTCGCCGTGAGAGCCGATCGCGATCCGCTCGACGCCCTGCAAGGCCTTAAGGACTTCTCGGTGACCTACCAGGCCGCCGCCGACGACGACCGGCCGCTGTTCCGGCGCCGCCAGGGCTGAATACAGCCCCCGGAATAAACCCACCCTCCGGCGTCATGCCGTTCAGTTGATAGGCTTCAAGCTTTGGCAGCCCTTCGGACTGCATCGCCGCGAGGGCGCGCCGCCTACAGACCCGGTGTGCACCGGCTGCTTTCGTGGAAGGCCGCCGACGACGACCGGCCGCTGTTCCGGCGCCGCCAGGCTGAACACAGACCCCGGAATAAATCCACCCTCCGGCGTCAAGCCGTTCAGTTGGACGATGGGCTTCAAGCTTTGGCAGCCCTTCGGCCTGCATCGCCGCGAGGGCGCGCCGCCTACAGGCCCGGTGTGCGCCGGCTGCTTTCGTGGGAGGCCGCCGCCGACGACGACCGGCCGCTGTTCCGGCGCCGCCAGGGCTGAATACAGCCCCCGGAATAAACCCACCCTCCGGCGTCATGCCGTTCAGTTGGACGATAGGCTTCAAGCTTTGGCAGTCCTTCGGCCTGCATCGCCGTGAGGGCGCGCCTCCTACAGGCCCGGTGTGCGCCGGCTGCTTTCGTGGGAGGCCGCCGCCGACGACGACCGGCCGCTGTTCCGGCGCCGCCAGGCTGAATACAGCCCCCGGAATAAGCCCACCCTCCGGCGTCATGCCGTTCAGTTGGACGATGGGCTTCAAGCTTTGGCAGTCCTTCGGACTGCATCGCCGCGAAGGCGCGCCTACAGGTCCGGTGTGCACCGGCTGCTTTCGTGGGAGGCCCGACCTCGGGGCGATGCTTTTCGAGTTTCAGGCCTCACGCTGCATGCAGGTTTCAGGATTTCGGCAGTCCTGCTGCCCGTATCACCGCGAGGACGTGCCACCCACAGAGGGCCCGCTTACTGGTACATCCAGAAGTTGGGATGGTCGACCGGAACGTTAGCCACGGCGGCCTTCTTGGCGAAGGCGACCTGCATGATTTTTTCAGCCAGCTTCTTCATGAGCGATTTCCTCGGTTGCGATCAGGAATGGTCGCCAGGATCCGCCAACCGGGCCGGCCGGTGAAATTCATTGCGGCTATCGCTCCGATAAACGCTCGCGCTTCAATCCAGCCGCACCAGCACACGGCCCACCTGCCCGCCCGCCAAGATGCGCTCGATGGCTTCGGGCAATTGCTCCAGACCGATTTCATGGACCAGTTCGTCGAGGTTGGCCAGCTTCCACTGCAGCGAAAGCTTGTCCCACATCGACGCCTTGACCACCAGCGGAATCTCCACCGAATCGACGCCCAGCAGATTGACGCCGCGCAGGATGAACGGCAGCACGCTGGCCTGGAAATGAGTACCCGCGGTGAGTCCACAGCAGGCCACGCTGGCGCCGCGCTGCAGCGACTTGACCACGTTGAACAGGATATCGCCGCCCACGGTATCCACCGCACCGGCCCATTGTTCCTTGAGCAGCGGCTTCTCCACGCCGGCCTGCAGCGCGGCACGCTCGACAATCTGGCTGGCGCCCAGGCGCGTGAGGAATTCGGCCTGATCCGCCTTGCCGGTCACCGCCGCCACCTTGTAGCCGAGGCTGGCCAGCAGCGCCACCGCGATGCTGCCGACGCCGCCCGTGGCACCGGTGACCAGCACGGGCGCCTCGCCCGGCTCCAGCCCCGCCTGCTCGAGCTTGTCCACGCATAGCGCCGCGGTCAGCCCCGCTGTGCCGAGGACCATCGCCTCGCGCAGCGACAGCCCCTGGGGCCGCTTGATCACCCAGGCCGCCGGCACCCGGATGTACTGGCCGAAGCCGCCCGCGGTGTTCATGCCCAGGTCGTAGCCGGTGACGATCACCTCGTCGCCTTCGGCGAATTCCGCGACGCCGGACGCGGCGACGACGCCCGCTGCATCGATCCCGGGGGTATGCGGATAGCTGCGGGTAACCCCGCGGTTGCCGCTGGCCGACAGTGCATCCTTGAAGTTCAGCGAGGAATAGCGCACCCGGATGAGCACCTCGCCGACCGGCAGGTCGTCGATGCCGCGCTCGACGATCCGGGTTTCGAAACGGCCTTCGGCCGTCTCGCTGACTTGCAATGCCTTGAAGCTGCCCATCATGGTTCTCCTCGATTATTGCCAGAATCGTTGTTCGTTCAGGCGGCTCCAGCCCTTCACCAGGCCGTGTTCCATGACCGCGCTGGCAGCCATGCCGAAGCGCTCGGGCAGGCTCTTCTTCTCGACGTAATGCAGCTGGAACAGTTCCGCCTCATGGGCGCGCTCGGCGAGGTACTGGTCGCTGGTCTTGATCTCATCCGCCAGATGCTTGCCCAGTGCGGAAATGCCGAGCCAGACCTCGCCCGTCGCCACATCGTCTATGGAAACCTGCTGGCGATAGCGGGCGACGAAGTTCTTGAACAGTTCGTGGGTCGTCTCCAGGTCTTCCTGGAATTTCTCCCGGCCTTTCTCGGTGTTCTCGCCGAACACGGTCAGCGTTCGCTTGTACTCGCCGGCGGTCAGCACCTCGAAGTCGACGTCATGCTTCTTTAGCAGGCGATGGAGATTGGGTAGCTGGGCGACCACACCGATCGAGCGAGAATGGCGAAAGGTGCGGTGAGTATCCTGTCGCCGATGCAGGCCATCATGTAGCCGCCGCTGGCCGCCACCTTGTCGACACAAACGGTCAGCGGCACGCCCGCATCACGTATGCGCACCAGTTGAGAGGCCGCCAGGCCGTAACCATGGACCATGCCGCCGCCGCTTTCCAGACGCAGGACCACCTCGTCCTGCGGCGTCGCCAGCGTCAACAACGCGGTCACCTCGTGGCGCAGGCTGTCCACCGCCGAGGCGCGGATGTCGCCGTCGAAGTCGAGCACGAAGACCCGCGAGGGCGTTTCCGTCTTCTTCGCCTGCTTGGCGGCCTTCGCCTCCCGCTTGCGCAGCGCCTTGAACTGATCCTTCTCCAGCACCGCCTGCTCCAGGCGTTCGCGCATCGATTTGTAGAACTCGTTGAGCTTGTGCACCTCCAGGTGCCCGGCGCCCTGTTTGCTGCGGCCACGCCGCAGCGATGCCAACGCAATGAGCACGATCACAATGGCCACCACCAGCGTGACGGTCTTGGCCAGAAAGCTGGCGTAGTCGGCAAGAAATTCCACGTACCCCTCCTCGGTGAGATTCAGTCGCCGGCAGTTTTCCACTGGGCGCCAAGCCGCCAGCATACCGGCGCCCCCGTGCCTGAGCCAGTCGGGAACAATTCAAACAAACGTTCGAATTATCGTTGACACTCCCAAATGATGTCCCTACCCTCGCGAAAAAACAGAGCCAGCCGGAGCAGAGCATGGGCAGTATCTACCTGATCAGACATGGTCAGGCGTCTTTCGGCGCAGAGAACTACGATGTGCTGTCCCCCCTCGGTTACCGCCAATCGGAGGCGCTGGGCGATTACCTGGCCCAGCTCGATATCGCTTCGATCGCTGCCTCGCCGGGGAACTGAACCGCCAGCAGGATACGGCCCGCGCCACGCTCTCCAGGCTGGGCGGACGCCGGCCCGAACTGGAGATCGATGCCGCCTTCAACGAATTCCATGCCGACGCGGTGATCCGTGCGCACCTGCCCGAGCTGCTCGAATTCGAACCGAACGCCATGCACATCCTGCGCAACGCCGCCGATCACCGTGCCGACTTCCAGCGCCTGTTCAGCCATGTCGTGCATCGCTGGATCTCCGGCGAGCACGAGAAGGACGAACTGGAGAGCTGGCAGGGTTTTCTCGACCGCGTTCGCGGCGGCCTGGAGCGGGTGCTGGAAAGCGCGGGCAAGCATGATCGAATCGCCATCTTCACGTCTGGCGGAACCATTACCGCACTGCTTCAATTGATCATCGGCGTGCCGCCGGTCAAGGCGTTCGAGATGAACTGGCAGATCGTCAACACCTCGCTCAGCCTGCTGAAATTCCGCGACCGCGAGGTCGCCCTGGCTTCCTTCAACAGTCATGCGCATCTGCAACTGTTGAAGAATCCGGAGCTCGTCACCCACAGATGAGCTCAGCCCATAGCGGCCCAAGGCTGCGTGTTACCCCTAACGTCCAAAAGGAAATTCCCATGAGCAATGTCGCCGAGACCTTCAAAGGCATGCAGTCGAAGTTCAACCCCAGCGCCGCTGCCGGCCTGGATCTGGTCTTCCAGTTCAACATCACCGATGCCGAGAATTACTACCTGGTCGTCAAGGACGGCACCTGCGACCTGCAGCAGGGCGATTCCAGCGACGCCAACGTCACCCTGATCATGGACAGCGAAACCATGCAGGGCATCGTCAGCGGCGAGACCGATGGCATGCAGGCCTTCATGGGCGGCAAGCTGCGCGCCGAAGGCGACATGATGCTGGCCCTGAAGCTCAGCGAGCTGTTCCCGGCCTGAGGCGCGAGCCGGTAGCCGCGAGACGAAAAAACCGAAGCCCGGCTTCGGTTTTTTTATGCCGGCGAACCGGCCACCCGCGAATCAGGGCCCTTGATTGGCCGGCAACACTCCGGCCAATAACGGCCGGCAGCGCTTGGTCCCGGGCACCGCGAGCATTAGATTGTTGAATCATCTTGGGCACCGAACATAAGCAGAAGGGATAACAATGGCGCTTACCGATCAAAGCACCGGTGTTCGTGCGGGCGAGGAATTGCCCGCCGACGTCATCGACCAGTACCTCAAGGCGCATATCCCGGGTCTGGAGGGGACGCCGCGGATTTCCCAATTCCCCGGTGGCGCATCGAACCTGACCTACCTGCTGCAATACCCCGGCCTGGACCTGGTATTGCGCCGCCCACCGTTCGGCCACAAGGCCAAGTCCGCCCACGACATGGGCCGCGAATACCGAATTCTCAATCAGCTCAACGCAGGCTTTCCTTACTGCCCCAAGGCCTATGTCTATTGCACCGACGAATCGGTGATCGGCGCCGAGTTCTATGTGATGGAGCGCGTCAACGGCATCATCCTGCGCTCGGAGCTGCCGCCGGAGCTGAATTTCGACGAATCCCAGACCCGCGCCCTGTGCGAAAGCTTCATCGACAAGTTCGTCGAACTGCACAACGTCGATTACCAGGCCTGCGGGCTCGGCGATCTGGGCAAGCCGGAAGGCTATGTGAAGCGCCAGATCGAAGGTTGGAGCGAGCGCTACGAACGCGCCATGACCCCGGACGCGCCGGCCTGGGACGCGGTCAAGGCCTGGCTGAAGGACAAGATGCCGGCCGACCACCCCAAGCCTGGGATCATTCACAACGACTACCGTTTCGACAACGTGATCCTCAACCCGGACAACCCGATGCAAATCATCGGCGTGCTGGACTGGGAAATGACCACCATCGGCGATCCGCTGATGGACCTGGGCAACACCCTCGCCTACTGGATCGAGGCCAACGATCCGCCGCCGATGCAGGCGATGCGCCGGCAGCCCAGCCATCTGCCCGGCATGCATACCCGGCAGGGCTTCGTCGACTACTACGCCCAGCGCGCCGGCATCGAAATCCCCTGCATCGACTTCTATTACACCTACGGCCTGTTCCGCCTGGCTGGAATCGTCCAGCAGATCTATTACCGCTTCCATCACGGCCAGACCCAGGACAAGCGTTTTGCCCAGTTCATCCAGATGAACAAGCTGCTCGAATACAAGGCCCTGCAAGTGATCGGGCAATCGAAGCTCTGAAGCCAACCCACTGCCTGTGGCCTGCCACGGGAACGAACAAGAAAAGAGGAACGACCATGTCCAAGACCACCCTGTTCAACCTTGACGGCAAGATCGCCTTCGTATCCGGCGCCAGCCGCGGTATCGGCGAGGCCATCGCCAAGCTGCTCGCCCAGCAAGGCGCCCACGTGATCGTCTCCAGCCGCAAGCTCGAGGGCTGCCAGGCGGTCGCCGACGCCATCGTCGCCGCTGGCGGCAAGGCGACCCCGGTGGCTTGCCATATTGGCGAGATGGAACAGATCCAGGCGGTGTTCGCCCGGATTCGCGAAGAGTTCGGCCGCCTCGACATCCTGGTCAACAACGCCGCTACCAACCCGCAGTTCTGCCACATCCTCGATACCGACGTATCGGCGTTCCAGAAAACCGTCGACGTGAACATCCGCGGCTACTTCTACATGTCGATCGAGGCCGGCAAGCTGATGCGCGAGCACGGCGGCGGCAGCATCATCAACGTCGCCTCCATCAATGGCGTGTCGCCGGGGAATTTCCAGGGCATCTATTCCGTCACCAAGGGCGCCGTGATCAACATGACCAAGGCCTTCGCCAAGGAATGCGCGCAGTTCGGCATCCGTTGCAACGCGCTGCTGCCCGGCCTGACCGACACCAAGTTCGCCTCGGCGCTGGTCAAGAACGACTCGATCCTGCAAACGGCCCTGCAGCACATTCCGCTGAGCCGCGTCGCTCAGCCAAGCGAAATGGCCGGGGCCGTGCTCTATCTGGCCAGCGATGCCTCGAGCTACACCACCGGCGTCTCGCTGAACGTCGACGGCGGCTACCTGGCCTGACCGGTACGCCCCGGCGGAAAGCGTGAAGCCCGCCGGGGCTCAGGCAGCGGTATGACGCAGCAGTTTCAGGCAGGCAACGGATGCCGCCAGCTCCACGGCACGCATGTCGTCGAAATTCTTCAGCTGAGGGTCTGCCCCCGCCTCCAGCAATAGCTGCAACAGTTGCGGCCGATCGCTGGAAGCGGTGTACATCAGCGCCGTGGCGCCGGCGTCGTTGCGGTTGTCGAGCTCGGCCCCGGCGTCGATCAGGTCCTGCAGCAGTCCAGCGTCGCAGGAAACACAGGCCAGCCACAGCGCGGTATTGCCGTCATCGTTGCGGGTATGGACGTCCACCCCGAAACCGAGCAGCTCCCTGACCAGGGCGCGCTGCCCCTGCAGGGCGGCCCGCATCAACGGTGTCAGGCCGTGCAGGCGCGGTGCATCGAGGTTGGCAGGATCGAATTGCCATTCGGCGAGGAAGGCCAGCAGCTCGGGACTGCCGGTTGTTCCGGACACGTTCGCGGAGGGTTCCAGCAACGCGGTGGCCAGCGGCCGGTAGCCGCCGTCGACGCTGTAGACCCTGCGGAAGCGAAAGTCGGAAAACATCTGGGCGAAGGTCCTGCTCGCGTTGCCGTGGTAGCAATAGATCAGCACCGGCGCATCCTTGGCCAGGCGATCGAGCCAGACCGCCACGCGGCCCTCGCTCAGGTGCATGGCACCTTCCAGGTGCTCCTGCCTGTAGCTGTGGGCATCACGCACATCGAACAGGGTCAGGCCCGGCTCGGAGCGGATCAGGGCCGCGGCGTCGGGCGCGCACAGGCATTGATATGGAAACCGTTCGGCACTGCTCATGGGAATCTCCCTTCTGTCGGTCCAGGGGTGTCGCGTTGGCTGTAGGCGGGCGCGCTCTCGATGCGTGAATCCAGCACCGGCAGACCAACGGTGAAGTGGTAGAGGCTCTGCCAGGCGTCGTCCTGCAGGCCCAGCAGCTCATGTACAGGGTCGTCGAAGAAACAACCGATGCCGGTGCCGCGAAGGCCCCGGGCCTCGGCTTCGAGGTAGAGCACCTGACCGAGCAGGCCGGCTTCGCGATGCAGGCTGCGGTAGGCCGCGGGCCCCTGTCGGCGCAACGTCCCGTCGAATTCGGCGAGCATGCCGAGGGCGAAACAGGCGCCGGCAGCGATCTCCTGGTGGCAATGCAGGCTGCGCGAAATCCGCTGCAGCATTCCCGGCTCCATCTCCTCGAGCAGCAGCAGCGTGTCGAAGCCGGGCACCGGTTCGAGCCGCAGCCGCTTCGCCAAATGGGGCTTCAGGCTGGCCAGCAGGGCATCCGTGCGGGGTAGCAGGTAAAGGCCGGGAGCCAGCTCCTCGACATGCCTCACGAACAGGACCAGGGCTATCCGCGGCGTGCCGTCGAGCGCATCCCAGGGCAGCTGCGACGTGGGCCGAAGGCGAGCCAGCAGCGTGGCGAAACAGACCAGGCTCATACGGTGGTTACGGTCGAAGCGCTGGGCGCTGCGGCGGTTGCCCAGCAGTTCTCCGGCCGCCACGGCGCCGCCCCATGGTTCCGATTGCACCGATGCAGCCGGCGCCAGGAGCAGCACGACAGGCTCCACCGGAGCATCCTCACGGCGGGTCGCCGCGGCTATCTCGGCGATGCTCGGCCATCGGTACAGTGGATACCGATCGATGGCGGAAGCCAGCCCATGCCAGCATGCCGTCTCCGCCAGGGCACGAAGTTCGGCGGTCGTCACAGGCGGCGGCGCACCATCCGAAAACCCCAGCGAGAGCAGGACTTCACTCTCCTCACACTCGGTATCCGGCCAGCGGTGGGCCGGGAATTCCTCCAGCCGATCCACACCGGCAAGCCGCGCCAGCGTCGCATTGCCGACCTGCGCCTGCTCCTGCAATCGCCAGCCGAGCACCGCGGCGGCATAGCGCAGCGCCCCCACTGCGTGCCCGACGTCCAACTGGCAGTAGCGAAAGGCCCGTTCTCCATATTTCCAGGCCTCGCGCCACATCACGGAAGTCAGCACGACCGCCAGCCTGGGGGTGCCGGCTTCGACGGTATGCCGGGCCCGTAGCTCCAGCGCGTGATCTTCGGGGCGATAGTGATAGAGGCCATTCTCCAGCCCCGCGACGCCCGCAACCAACAGGTAGGCTTCGGTCGGATGTAGATTGCCGCTGGAGGGATTGGCCCGCACCGCCCAGCGGTCAGGGCCAAGCGTTTTCCAGGCGCTGAGCCCGAGCGAGAGCTGCAACAGGGCGCCGATACCATGCAAGTCGGGCCGCAGGGCCTTGGCATCTGCGGCATCCAGGCTTCGGAAGGGCCGCTGCAGCGCCTGCTGCAACGCGCTACCGGGCGGTGCCGTGGCCAGCAGAGGCAGCCTGATTTGCGGCGCCCCCTGAAAATGGCGAAATGTTGCGGGCTGCGCCTCCCAGTCCAGCGTCTCCGGGCCAGCGGCATATCCGGCGAAACGGTGCTTGCTGCGTTGGTGATAGGCGTGCACCGCGGCACGCGCCGCGGTGCATTCGGACAGGTCCTGGCTCTGCATGGCTCGCTCTTCCGTTCGTCTCTGCGAGACGCTTCTGCAAGAGCGATACCAGTGCGTCAGACCACATGATTCGGGGGGTTCAGGGAAACCGGCATTGTCGGCTTTGCGACACACGCAGGTGGGGTGGCGGGAAACGCATCCAGTCGTTCAGCATGCTGAACGGGAGGATCACCAACGCCAGGCCCGCGCTCCGGTCCTGCCGCCGGATTACCAGTCCTGCATGGCCTGGGTCGCGGCCTCATTCATCGGCCTGGCCAGCAGCCCGGTGGGGGCCAGATCGACGGCATAGACCGCCCCATCGGCAATCGGCATGGAATTGACACGCAAGGCCTGCGCCTCGAAAAAGAACAGATCACGCTGCCCCAGTTGCAGCCATTGCCATACGTCCACACCCAACGGATTGTCCGCCAGCGCAACCTGGCCATGGCGAGCTCGATCCTGCTGCTCCACAGCGAGATAGCGTCCGGAGAGACGCTCCAGCCGATAGCCGGACTCCAGCCCGATCAGCTCGGCCAGACTTTTCCAGCGAAGCACATGAAGATCGAGCTGCCACAGATCGCCTTCCAGGATGACCGCGCGCGCCTCCTGGCCCTGCTGCAAGCTGACCTCGTAACGCTGCGCCCCCTGAGCCTCGAAACTCAGCGTAACCAGCGGCTGGTCGGCGGGCAGCGGCACATAGCGACTGACATCGTAGGCCACCAACCCGATCACCCCGGCGCACGCGAGGATCAGGAAGCCACAGGTGCCGCGCAACCAGCCGAGAAACCAGCGCCCCCCCAGCAGCAAGCGCAGCGCGACCAGCAACACGATCACAGCCAGTAGCGCGACCACGATCGCGAGCCCTAGATATTGCATGACCAAGCGTCCTTTCCAGTGAGTGCGCCATTATCCGCAGAGCCAATCCGAGCGGCCAGCACCGGCGTGGGACGGCGATCACGAGTCGGCATAGTTCTTTGAATGTGCGCAGGCCATGCCGGCTACGAGCGCACATAAATCTGCTATCGCCATGCCTGTCGCGGCATTATCCTGCCCTCCCCTTGCCTGTCGTTCACCGAGTGCTGCATGCCGTTCACCCTTGAGCTCACGCTGGATTTCTCAACCCTGGCCATCCTGATCATGGTCGCCTTCACTGCAGGCTTCATCGATGCCATCGCTGGCGGCGGCGGCTTGCTCACCATCCCCGCGTTGCTCACCGCCGGCCTGCCACCACACCTGGTACTGGGAACCAACAAGTTGTGCGCCACCTTCGGCGCGGCCACGGCCAGCTACACCTTCTACCGTCGCCGGCTTTTCGAACCCGGGCTCTGGCGCCGCGCCCTCGCGGGCACCACCATCGGCGCGGGGCTCGGCGCGGCGCTCGCGCAGTTCATGCCGGCGAGCTGGTTGAACCAGGCCTTGCCCCTGGTGGTATCCGCCTGCGGCATCTATTTGCTGTTCAGCCGCCTGCCAGAAGCCTCCGCCAACGGTGCGCAGCGCATCGGCCGCAACCGGCAATGGCCACAGAGCCTTTCACTGGGGTTCTACGATGGTGTCGCCGGCCCCGGTACCGGCGCCTTCTGGACCGTCAGCAGCCTGCTGCTCTATCCGCTGGATCTGCTGCGCGCCAGCGGCGTGGCACGCACCATGAACTTCGTCAGTAACGCGGTGGCCCTGACGGTATTCATCATCGGCGGCCACGTCGCCTGGGTGCTCGGCATCGGCATGGGACTGGCGCTGATGGGCGGCGCGTATCTGGGGGCGCATACGGCCATACGAGGCGGCTCCCGGTTCATTCGCCCGGTGTTCATCCTGGTGGTCCTGGCGATGAGCCTGCGCCTAGCCTGGCAGCACTGGGTCGGGACGGCCTGACCGGCGAGCCAGGTAGAGCTCGATCAGATAGCGTGCGATGGACTGGCGTGCGGGCAGCGCCGGCAGCCGGTCGATGGCGAACCAGCGGGCATCCTCGATCTCCTCGGGCTGCGGCACGATTTCACCGCCGGCATACTCGGCATGGAAGCCCAGCATCAACGAGTGTGGAAATGGCCAGCCCTGGCTGGCGATATAGCGCGGCATGTGGATGGACACACCCACTTCCTCGCGGACCTCACGCTCGACGCATTGCTCGACCGACTCGCCAGGTTCCACGTACCCCGCCAGCGTGCTGTAGACACCCGGAGCAAAGCGCGGCGAGCGTGCCAGCAGCAGCTCGTCGCCACGCGTCACCAGGACGATCATGCTGGGCGAAAGCCGTGGATATTGCTGGGCGCCGCAGGCAGGACAGTACATCGCCCGCTCGTTCGTTCGCTGCTGCATCGCCGAGCCGCAGCTGCCGCAGAAGCGGTGCTGGCTGACCCAGGTACCGATCTGCGCCGCGTACCCGAGCAGACGAAACAGATCCTGGTCACCCTCCTGCATGAACTGGCGCAACCCCTGCCAATGCGCACCCGGCACCTCGGCGGGAAAATCCAGTTCGAAAAGAAATACCGCCTCGCCGTCGAAATAGCCCAGGCCCTGCTCGCTCAGCAAGGGCAGCGCCAGGCGCTTGAGCCAATCCCGTGGAAACAGCACGCCGTTACTGTCGAAAAGAAACTGCTGCCGGCAATGCACCACCGCCCAGCCGCCGGGCATTGCCGGGTCGAGCAGGGCCGCTTGCCAGCGCAGGCTCATCAGGCCGCTACCGGCATGCCCAGGGCACGTACGCTCTCGCTCGCCAGGTCGAGCACGCTGGCACGCGAGTCGTCGCGGCGCAGCACCGCACCGCCCTCCAGGTAGTACTCCAGGCTGGTCAGGGCATCGGCGAGGGTTTCCAGCATCTGCTCGGGCGGCATCTGGTTCGATTCGAGCATCTGTTTCTGGATGAAATCGGCACAGGCCCCGATGAGTTCGGCGGCGCGCTCCTGCTCGAGGAAACGCAGCCCGCCCCGCACCGCCTGCAGACTGAACGGCACGTTGGCCAGGTGCAGCTTCTCACCATTGGATTCGAGATAGGCGGTGATGGCGCGCTTGGCCAACGCCAGCCCGGCCGTCGCCTCGTCGATCACCACGATGCAGGCTTCGGTCAGTTGGTGGTTGGCAAAGGCCTCAGCCTCCATCCCGGGCCGCGCCACTTGCGGCTTGGCTTCACGACGGTCGCCGCGCTCCAGGCTGGCAACCATGCTTTCGACATAAAGCACCGCATCGGCGAGTCGTTGCAGCGCTTCGGCCTGCGGCGCCTGTTCGAGACTCCAGCCGGACACGCCTGGCAACTGCGCCTGCAGGGTACTGGCCGCCGAAGACAGGCCGACCATGCCCAGCGTCTTGGCCATCTTGCCCAGCAGATTGTGCAGATTCGAATAGGCCTCGGCCTGAGCCGTTCCACGCTCGATCAGGTCCAGCAGATCCTTGAGGCTGGCAAGTTCCTCGCGGATCGCCGAGGACAGCGAACGCATCACCGCCTGCCCGGGCCCGGCAAGACGCTGGGACTCGTCCTCGAGCAGGTGGTCGGTGAACGGCAGCGGGCTCAGCGAGAATACCTGGCGCACCTGGCTGGCGACCGGGCCATTGCTGTCTGCCAGGGCGACCACGTAGAGCAGCTCCTTGAGCAAGCTGCGCGGCGCCTCGTATGCGGCATTGCCGACGATGATCTGTTTCAGCTCCCGGTCCAGTCGGGAAAACAGCTGTTTGCGCGACTTCCGCGGCAAAAGCTGGCCATCCAGTTGGGCCTCTATCGCGGCGCTGCCGATCCAGCACAGACGGCTGGCCGGCGAATTGATGAACAGGTGATCGAGACGACTGAGCGCCCGCCCCATCAGCTTCAGGCTGGCCGGCAGGTTCTCCTCGCGGATGAAGCCAAGCAGGCCGATCTGGTACATCTGGCGCAGGCGCCGGGCCTCGGCGCGGGATACACCGCCGGCGCGCGCCGGTACCTCGACGGCCGGGCGGGCATGGTCGAGGCGGACGCTGAAGAAGAAGCTCTCGGGCAGTGGCGGCTGTCCGCAGGCCAGGCGCAGGACATTGATGGCCGGCAACAGCAGTTCGGGGATTTCCTGGCGGCTGGCGTCGACGCTTTCCAGGTAGCGGCGTAGCACGTACAGCGCGTTGCTCAATGCGGCGAGCTGCACGTCGCGGTCTTCCCCGGCGCCGACCGGAATATCGGTCGCCAGCTGCAACACTTCCTGCGCCAGCAGCTCCGCCCCGGTCAGTTCGATCAGGTTGAGCGTACCGCGCACCTGCTTGAGGTTCTCCACGGCCTGCTGCAGCAGGCCGCCATTATTGCGATCGATGATGAAGTGTTCGAGGCTCTGTTCCGCCTCTTCCATGGTGGCGAACAGCTCGTCGCGAACCAGACCGAGTGAAGTAGCTCCAGTAACCATGCCTAGTGCGCCTCCCGCGCAAGGTTGAAGTGGCGCATCAGTCGGCGAAATCCGGCTTCTGTTTGCTCATGTGGGCGGCGATGGCGACCTTGAGGTCCGCCGATTGCAGCATGGCCGCGTTCCAGGTGGCGATGTATTCAAGACCGTCGTCGACACGATGGTCGCGCATGTAGCGGATCATTTCCTTGGTGCCACGGATCGCCACCGGCGACTTGGCGGCAATTTCGCCGGCCAGGTCGAGAACGGCTTCCATCATCGCCTGCTGGTCGGCATAGGTGCGGTTCACCAGACCGATGGCACGGGCCTCCTCGCCATCGATGGTACGCCCGGTGAACGCCAGCTCGCGCATCATGCCGTCGCCGATGATGCGCGGCAGGCGCTGCAGGGTGCCCACATCGGCCGCCATGCCCATGTCGATTTCCTTGATGGAAAACTTCGCATCCGTCGTGCTGTAGCGCATGTCGCAGGCCGAGATCAGGTCGATCGCGCCGCCCAGGCAATAGCCCTGGATCGCGGCGATGACCGGCTTGCGGCAGTTATCCACGGCGTTGAAGGAGGCCTGCAGGGAAAGAATCTTGCGGCGCAGTTGCTCGGCGTTGCGCCCCACGTCGCTGCCCAGCTGACTGCCGGCTTGCGCCAGCAGCTGCAGATCGATACCGGAGGAAAAATGCTGGCCGGCTCCGCTGAGAACCACGACGCGTACCGCGTCGGTGGCATCGATCCAGTCGAAGATATCGATGATTTCCGACCAGAAGTCGGCATTCATCGCGTTGATCTTCTCGGGCCTGTTGATCACGACCCGGGCAATCTTGTCTGCCAACTCTACGCGGAAGGCTTGGTATTCGGTCACGCTATCATCCTCGACAGCAAGGGCGCATGGAAAGCATCGTGCAGGCGGCCTGCAACGACGGTGGGCCACTATAACAAGTGGCACCGCGCCGGGTGAATGTCGATGCAGACGATGTGAAACAGGCCACGCCGTCAAGCGCCCCGCATAGCGGGCATCCCGACTGGATACGCGCGCGGCGGGTCTCAATCCTCACGGATGCAGTCGACGGTGTATTCGCCGGCGTTCACCGCGAGCTCGTGCTGCAGCCCATGCACATCGGCATCGAAACCGGGAAAGCGCTCGGCGAAATCCCGGGCGAAGCGAAGATAATCCAGAATCGAGCGGGTCTCCCGGGTGAATCGCTCGCCCGGCATGATCAGCGGGATGCCCGGCGGATACGGCACCAGCATCACGGCGGCGATACGCCCTTCCAGCGCCTCGATCGACACGGCCTCGACCTCGCCGCGCACCAGCTTGTCATAGGCCTCCGACGGCGTCATCGCCGGCTCGGGCAGCGCCGTGTACATCCGCCGCATGGCCTTGGCCGTGGCGTTCTCGCAATAGCAGGCATGCAGCGCATCGCACAGATCGCGCAGCCCCAGGCCGGCATAGACGGCCGCTCCCCGGCGGGCAATCGAGGGCAAGGCATCGACCAGGGGCGTATTGGCGTCGTAGTGGCGCTTGAACTCCAGCAGCTCGGTCAACAACGTGCTCCACTTGCCCTTGGTGATGCCCATCGAGAACAGCACCAGCATCGAGTACAGGCCGGTCTTCTCCACCACCAGGCCCCGTTCCCAGAGAAACTTGCTGACCACCGCCGCGGGGATGCCACTGTTTCCTAGTGTTCCGGACGCCGTGAGCCCGGGCGTCACCAGGGTGACCTTGATCGGATCGAGCAGCACGTAGTCGCTGGCGACATCGCCGAAACCATGCCAGTCCGCCATCGGCTCCAGCAGCCAATCCGGCGTTACCAGCGCCTCGGCGCCATCGACCAGCGGCGGCTGCCAGATGCTGAACCACCAGTCGTCGGTATCGATGTGCTGACGCAGGTTGGCCAGCGCCCGGCGAAAGCTCAACGCCTCGTCGAAGGTCTCCTGGATCAGCGAACGGCCGGCAGGTCCCTCCATCATCGCCGAGGCCACGTCCAGGGAGGCCAGGATGCCGTACTGCGGCGAGGTGGAGATGTGCATCATGAAGGCTTCATTGAAGCGATCGCGATCCAGCTGGCGCGTCTGGCTATCCAGCACATGGATCATCGAGGCCTGGCTGAAGGCCGCCAGCAGCTTGTGCGTCGAGTGGGTGGTGAAGACCAGCGGCCCCTGCTCGCGCGTATCCATGCCGTAGCGGCCGTCGTAGAACTCGTGGAATGCCGCATAGGCGTACCAGGCCTCGTCGAAGTGCAGCACCTCGACGCTGTCCATCAGGGTTCGCTTGATCAGGTTGGCGTTGTAGCACAGGCCGTCGTAGGTGGAATTGGTCACCACCGCCAGCTTGACCTTCGCCGGTCGCCCGCGGGCCAGCGGGTTGGCGGCGATCTTGGCCTGGATCGATTCGCGGCTGAACTCCTCCAGCGGGATCGGCCCGATGATGCCCAGCTCGTTACGCGTCGGGCTCATGTACAGCGGTATCGCGCCGGTCATGATGATCGCGTGGAGGATGGATTTGTGGCAGTTGCGATCCACCAGCACCAGGTCGCCGCGCGCCACCATCGAATGCCAGACGATCTTGTTCGCCGTCGAGGTGCCGTTGATCACGAAGAAGGTGTGGTCGGCGCCGAAATTGCGCGCCGCACGGGCTTCCGCCGCCGCCAGCGGCCCGGTGTGGTCGAGCAGCGAGCCGAGCTCCGGCACCGAGACCGAGAGATCCGAGCGCAGCGTGTTCTCGCCGAAGAACTGGTGAAAGGCCTGCCCCACGGGGCTCTTGCGATAGGCCACGCCGCCGCCGTGGCCGGGCGTGTGCCAGGAATAGTTGGACTCGCCGGTATGCTGCACCAGGGCGCGGAAGAACGGCGGCAGCAGGTCCTCGAGGTAGTTGCGCGCCGCTCGCGCGACCTGCCGGGCGAGGAACGGCACGGTGTCCTCGTAGAGATAGAGCAACCCGCGCAGTTCGTTGAGATCGGCCATGGCCTCGGCCGGCGCATTCTCGATGGTGACCTGCTCGCCGAGGGCGAAGATCGGCAGGCGCGGCGCACGGTGCCGGGCCACCCGGATCAGTTCCACCACGTCGTGCAGCAACCGCTGGTTATCGCCGGCACCTTCGGCCGCAACCAGGATGCAGGCCAGACCGTGGTGGGTCGAGGCAACGATACGACCTTCGCTGGAGCTGGCCGTCGGCAGGATGGTGAAGCCGTCGCGCTCCAGTTCGGAAGCGATGCCGCGTATGCGCTCGCCGGCCACGGTGTCGGCCTTGATGTCGCGATGGACGATGAGGATGGGGAATTTCAGGTCTTTATACATGCGCGCGCTCTGCGAACGATTCACCTACAGGTAGAAGCGTCCGCAGCAAAGCGACAGCGCAGCGCGCCCGGCCTCAGGCCGGGGTAGAGGTCTCGGTTTCCAGCTGCAGCCACAGCGGCGCCGCCCCGGCCGCCTTCTCGATGGCGGCCATGCGCGCCATGTGCGCCGCGGTCTCTTCCTCGCTGGCACGCAGCACGGCGGTACGCGGCCGGTCCGCCGGCAGGCGGCGGATCGGGCTCGGTTGCGGCCGGCCGCCATCGGCGCTCTCGCCATCGCCGGCCAGCGACAGGTTGGTCTGGCCGCCGGTCATGGTCAGCCAGACGTCGGCGAGAATCTCCGCATCGAGCAAAGCGCCGTGCAGGTCGCGCCCGGAGTTGTCGACGCCATAGCGCTTGCACAGGGCATCGAGGTTGTTGCGCTGCCCCGGGTGGCGTTCGCGCGCCATCAGCAGGGTGTCGAGCACCGTGCAGTGGTCGGTGATCTCCGCCCGTTCCTGCTGGCCGAGCAAGGCGAACTCGTTGTTGATGAAGCCGAGGTCGAACGCCGCGTTGTGGATGACCAGCTGCGCGTCCTTGATGAATTCGAAGAACTCGTCGGCAACGTCGCGGAAACGCGGTTTGTCGAGGAGGAACTCGTTGGTGATGCCGTGGACGGCGATCGCGCCCTCGTCCACCTCGCGATCGGGCTGCAGGTAGACGTGATAGTGCCGGCCGGTCAGGCGGCGGCCGATGACTTCGACACAGCCGATCTCGATGATGCGGTGGCCATCGGTTACCGGCATGCCGGTGGTTTCGGTATCCAGCACTACGCTGCGCATACGGTTTCGCTCACTTACACAATCGGTTGTCGTTTGGCCTGGACCACGCCGCGATTGGCCAGCAGGTCGGCCTGCTCGTTGCCCGGATGGCCGTTATGGCCGCGGACCCATTCCCAGCTCACCTGGTGGCGATTGACCTGCTCGTCGAGCTGCTGCCAGAGATCGGCATTCTTCACCGGCTGCTTGCTGGCGGTTTTCCAGCCACGCTTCTTCCAGTTCGGCATCCAGTCGTTGATGCCTTGCATGACGTACTGCGAATCGGTGACCAGGCGCACCTTGCAAGGCCGCTTGAGTTCGGCGAGGGCACGGATGGCGGCCATCAGCTCCATGCGGTTGTTGGTGGTATCCGCCTCTCCGCCCCAGAGCTCGCGCTTGACGCCCTTGTACACGAGCAATGCGCCCCAGCCGCCCGGACCGGGATTGCCCTTGCAGGCGCCGTCTGTGTAGATCTCGACCCAATCGTCGCTCATGAAGATTACTTGCCTTGTCTATCGGGCCACGGCAGCCGACGCGGTATCCAAATGCCCGGCAGCGGCTATTCCGCGTCGCGACGGCTGACCTTCGCCACAGGCATCGGCAGCAATTGCCCCATGCGCTCGCGCCGCTGCTGGCGCAAGGGCCGCAGGCCGATCATCAGCTTGCGCGCCACCAGCAGGTAGAAGCCGCCGGTCGGCGCCTGCAAGCGCTGCCCCAGCGTTTCGAGTCGCGACAGGCGGGCCTGCCAGTCGTTCGAAGAAAGCGGCGGACAATAGCATCCGAAGCGGCGTTTCTCCAGCGCGAATCCCAGCAGATTCAGCCAGTCGCCTACCCGCGAGGGACGAATGCAGCGCGCCTCGCGCAGCGCCTCGCGCGAGAGCAGATGGCGCATGCCCCAGGCGCTCCAGGGTTGATGCCGACGATCAGCAAATGCCCGCCGGGGCGCACCCCGCGGGCGGCTTCGCGCAACAACCCATGCGGCGAAAGGCTGAAGTCCAGCGCATGCTGCAGCACCACCACATCGGCGGCGTGCTCACCGAGCGGCCAGGCCTGCTCCTCGCAATGAATTTCCACCCCGGGCAGGGGGCGCCGAGACGAACGCTGCGCTTGATGTGCTGCGGCGCCACCGACGCTCCGGCGAATGGGCCATTGTGGATCAGGTAGCTGCCGAAACAACGGCTCAGCTCCTCGTTCAGCACGTGCTGTTCCTGCGCCAGCAGCTGCTGCCCGAGAGGCCCCTCGAACCAGAGGCTGGCCTGGTCGATCAGGGACCGCCAGGAATCGCTGCATTGGGTGGACGGTTGATCGTTCATCGCTTGGCTCCGTTCGTCGTGCGGGCTCGCTCGACGATGAGTTCGCTCGGGTTCAACTTTCCCATTGGCCTGCTAGGATGCGCCTTTGTCACAGACTTGGCGACCCGCCCCATGTTGAAGATCGAAGCCCTCCCCGCCTTCACCGACAACTATATCTGGTTGCTCCAGGACGAGGCCGCCCGGACCTGCGCCGTGGTCGACCCCGGTGACGCCGCCCCCGTACTGGCCTGGCTGCATGCCCATCCCGACTGGCGGTTGAGCACGATCCTGGTGACCCACCATCACCACGACCATGTCGGTGGCGTGCAACAGCTCAAGGCAGCCACCGGAGCCCGGGTCTACGGGCCCGCCGCCGAGAACATTCCGGCCTGCGACGAGGCGCTCGGCGACAACCAGCGCATCGAAGTGCTCGGGCAGGACCTGCGGGTCATCGCGGTTCCCGGGCATACGCTCGGGCATATCGCCTACTTCCATGCCGATGCCGAGCAGCCCTGGCTGCTCTGTGGCGACACCCTGTTCGCCGCCGGTTGCGGCCGCCTGTTCGAGGGCACCGCCGCGCAGATGTTCGATTCCCTGCAGCGTCTGGCCCGCGCGCCCGACAACACCCTCATCTATTGCACCCACGAATACACGCAAAGCAACCTGCGCTTCGCCCAGGCCGTCGAGCCGAACAATCCGGAGATTGCCGAGCGGGTACGGGAAGTAGCCCAGTGGCGCGCCGCGGACCGTATCAGCCTGCCGACCACGCTGGAAATCGAACGGGCCACCAACCCCTTCCTGCGCAGCGCTATCCCCGCGGTTCGCGAAGCTGCCGAGCAGCACTGCGGCAGCCGCCTGGGCAGCGACGTCGAGGTTTTCGCGACCCTGCGCGCCTGGAAGGATCGATTCTGAACAAGGTCGACGAGTTCCCGAAACGGGACGGGCAAGCTTGACCCCATCTGGGTGCATTCCTAGAATCCCCGGAATTTTGATTCCGGGGAAACCTCCAGCCAATGCCGCCAGCTCCCAAGAAACGCCACGAACCGGACGCTTGGCAGCCTCTGGTCGCGCATTGGCACTCGCCCTCTGCATCGCCCTCGCGGGCTGTCAAAGCAACGCCCTGCGTGACGATTCCTTCGAGCAGACCAGACGCCAGGCGACGGCGGTGGAACAGGAGCCCATCTGGCTGACGGACGAGACCGCCACAGCGCTCCACAAGGATATCTGGGAACGCATCCGCGAAGGCTACAAGCTTCAGGAACACCTCGAAAACAATCCCCGCATCGAGCAACAGCGCCTGCTGTTCGCCAGCCGCCCCAACGACATAAAGATCGCCAGCGAGCGCGGCAGCCCCTACATCCATTACATCGTCGAGCGGCTGGAAGAGCGCGACATGCCGCTCGAACTAGCGCTGCTGCCGATCATCGAAAGCTCCTATGACCCTTCGCCTACTCGCCGGCGCACGCGGTAGGGCTCTGGCAGTTCATTCCCTCCACCGGCCGTCACTTCAACCTCCGGCAGACCAGCTGGTACGACGGCCGTCGTGACATCACCGCCTCGACGAATGCCGCCCTGCGCTACCTGAGCTACCTGCACGGGCTGTTCAATGGCGACTGGCTGCTGGCGCTGGCGGCCTACAATGCCGGCGAAGGCACCGTCAGCCGGGCGATCGAGCGCAACCAGAAACTCGGCCTGCCCACCGACTACTGGAACCTGCCGCTGCCGCGCGAGACCCGTGACTACGTGCCGAAGCTGCTGGCACTGTCCCAGCTGATCGAGGCGCCCGAAGCCTACGGCATCAATCTGAGCCCGATCGCCAACGAACCCTACTTCGAGGTCATTGCGCTCAAGCAGCGAATGGACCTGGCGCGCGTCGCCAAACTGGCGGATCTCGACGAGGACGAGCTGTACCAGCTGAATCCGGCCTTCACCCGCCGCATCACCCTGGACGGCCCGCAGCAGTTGCTGGTGCCCCTGGAGAAGGCCGAGATGCTGGCGGCCAACCTGGCACTGATGAAGCCGCAGGAACTGGTCGATTGGCAGCAGTACCGGGTCCGCGCCGGCGATACGCTCGGCGCCATCGCCAACCGGCACCACCTGACGGTCAACATCATCCGCGACATCAACCGACTGCAAAGCAACACACTGCGTATCGGCCAGGTGCTCAGCCTCCCCATCAGCAGCGATGCCAACGCCTCACGCGAGCTCTTACATGCGGTGGCCCGGCAACCGGCCTCGACTCCGCGCAGCTACCGGGTCAAGTCCGGCGACAACCTCTGGGACATCGCCAAGGCCCAGGGCGTATCGGTGCGTGACCTGCAACGCTGGAACAACCTTTCCGGCAGCCAGCTCAAGGTCGGCCAGGCGCTGTTCCTGCAAGGACCGGCCGTTGCCACAGCGAAAAGCAAGGGTGGCTCGCCGACCTACTACAAGGTGCAGAAAGGCGACTCGCTGTACCAGATCGCCAAGCGCTTCAACGTCCAGCTGAACAAGCTGAAGATCTGGAACCCGAAAGGCACCGAAGTATTGCGCCCCGGCCAGTTGCTGACCCTTTATCTGCCGAACTGATCCCTGGCTCACTCCTGGCGGCAAGAATCTGGAGCCTTGTGGCCGTGCACCCACCACGGGTCCAGCGAAGCCCGGGGGGGCTTTAGGAGCCCGCTTACGGGCGACCCACCACAACGCCGATGACCGCCCGCCGGCAAGCCGGCTCCCCCGGGGCCGGCGGGTACATGCCGCCTTCCCGGGGAGAGTGACCTCAGGCGAAATGCTGACCCCGGGAGGGCTGAAGTCCACCCTGCTGCCCCGCCTCGACAGCCGACGCGGACATGGCCTTCGCAAAGCCACCCGCCAACGCCGTTCGCGCCCCCATGGCAGGCAGTTTGTCCAGCCTTTTTCCTGCGCATACAAGCTGTTACTGTACCGGCCCGAGAAGCCCGAAAGCGCCATGGATCGGATTCCCTGTCTGATGCGATTGCTGCCCCTGTTACTAGCCTGTCTGGCCTTGAGCTTTCCCGCCCTCGCGACCATCAGCGAAAGCCATGGTTATGCGCAGTTCGGCACTCTTAAGTACCCAGCCTCCTTCACCCACTTCGACTGGGTGAATCCCCGTGCGCCCAAGGGTGGACGGGTCAAATTGATGGCGGCCGGCACCTTCGACACCCTCAATCCCTACACCTTCAAGGGCACCAGCCCGAGCGCGACGCCGGGTTTCCTGCAGTACGGCATCAGCGAGCTGAACGAGCCGCTGATGGTCGGCACCGGCCTCTACGATCCCTCCGGCGACGAACCCGCTTCCAGCTACGGCCTGATCGCCGAGTCGGTGGAGTACAGCGACAACCACAGCTGGGTGGTCTTCAACCTGCGCAAGGAGGCCCGCTTTCACGATGGCAAGCCGATCACCGCCTACGACGTGGCGTTCTCCTACCGGCTGCTGATCCGCGACGGCCATCCGCAATACCGCACCAACCTGCGCGGCGTGGCGCGTGTCGACATCCTCAACCGCCACCGCATCCGCTTCATCTTCGAGCAGCCCGATTCGTTGCTGATCATGCGCCTCGGCGAACTACCGGTGCTGCCGCAGCACTATTGGAAGAACCGCGACTTCAAGGCCACCACCTTCGAACCGCCGCTGGGCAGCGGCCCCTACCGCATCAGCCGAGTGCAACCCGGACGACAGGTGGTGTTCGAGCGCGTGCGCGACTGGTGGGGCGCCAAACTGCCGGTGAATCAGGGCAAATACAACTTCAACCGGATCGAGGTCGAGTTCTACCGGGACAATGTGGTCGCCTTCGAGGCATTCAAGGTCGGCGAATTCGATTTTTATATCGAGCACCAGGCGAAAAACTGGGCGAACGGCTATCAGTTCCCGGCGGCGATGCGCGGCGACGTCATCCGCGCCGAAATCCCCCATCAGATTCCGACCCAGACGCAAGCGCTGTTCATGAACAACCGCCGCCCGGTCTTCGCCGATATCCGCGTACGCGAAGCCCTGGGCTTGATGTTCGATTTCGAATGGACCAACCGGGCGCTGTTCTACGACGCCTATCGCCGTAGCGAGAGCTACTACCCCAACAGCGACTTCACCGCCACCGGCAAACCGGAAGGCGGCGAGTGGCTGCTGCTCTCGCCCTATCGCGATCAGTTGCCGGCGAAGCTGTTCAGCGAGCCCTTCGCGCTGCCGAAAACCGACGGGCGTGGAATCCCGCGCGAAGCCCTGCGTCGTGCACTCGGCCTGCTTGCCGAAGCCGGCTGGAAGCCCTCGGATGCCGGCCTGCTGAATGCTGCCGGGCAGCCGCTGCAGTTCGAGATACTGCTGGTCAACCCGCGCCTGGAGCGCATTCTCCAGCCCTACGTGGAGAACCTGGCCCGTATCGGCATCCAGGCCTACCTGCGCACCATCGACAGTGCACAGTACAAGCAGCGACTCGATCATTACGACTACGACATGATCCTGATGACCCTGGCACAAAGCCTGAGCCCGGGCATCGAACAATACCTGTACTTCCATTCCAGCCAGGTCGACGTCAAGGGCGGTCGCAACTATGCCGGCATCGCCAACCCGATCGTCGACGAACTGCTGGCCAAACTGCTGGCCGCGCAGACTCGTGACGAACAGGTGGCTGCGGCCCGCGCCATCGACCGCGTACTGCTGTGGAACCACTACACGATTCCGAACTGGTTCATCAGTAACCATCGCCTGGCGTATCGTAATCGGTTCGCCCACGTCACCACACCGCCCTACACGCTGGGGCTGCACACCTGGTGGCTGAAGAGCTTGGAGAAGGCCAAATGAACGACCACAAGCGCCATCCGCTGCTTCGCGCCGGCCTGCTGGGCCTGCTCTGCCTGGCCGGCCTGATCGAGGCGGCACCCCGCCACGCCCTGACGCTGTACGACGAGAAACCCAAGTACCCGGCCAATTTCAGCCATTTCGACTACGCCAACCCGGATGCCCCGAAGGGCGGTACCTTGCGCCAGGCCGGCTTCGGCAGCTTCGATTCGCTCAACCCCTTCATCAACAAGGGCGTCGCGGCGGACGACATCGGTCTGGTCTACGACACCCTCACGACCAACAGCCTGGACGAACCCTTCACCGTCTACGGCCTGCTGGCCGAGAAGATCGAGAGAGGCCCGAACAACAGCTGGGTACGCTTCCATCTGCGCCCGCAAGCGCGCTTCCACGACGGCGAGCCGGTCAAGGCCGAGGACGTGGTCTTCACCTTCGAAACCCTGATGACGCAAGGTGCTCCGCACTACCGCGGCTACTATGCCGACGTGGAAAAGGTCGTGGCGGAAAGCCCGCGGCGCGTGCGCTTCGATTTCAAGCATGCCGGCAATCGCGAACTGCCCTTGATTCTCGGCCAGCTGCCGGTGCTGCCCAAGCACTGGTGGGCCGAACGTGACTTCACCTCGGGGAACCTGGAGCCACCGCTGGGCAGCGGACCATACCGCGTGGAACGCGTCCAGGCCGGGCGGTCGATTCGCTATGCGCGCGTCGAGGACTACTGGGGCAAGGACCTGCCGGTGAACCGCGGCTTCTACAACTTCGACCACCTGACCTTCGACTACTACCGCGACAATACCGTGGCACTGCAGGCCTTCAAGGCCGGGCATTTCGACTACTGGTTCGAGACCGCCGCGAAGAGCTGGGCAACCGCCTATGACATCGCCGCGGTCAGGGACGGCCGGATCGTCAAGGAAGAGATCGCCAACCACAACCCCACCGGCATGCAGGGATTCATCTTCAACATCCGTCGCCCGACACTACAGGATCGTCGCGTGCGGGAGGCGCTGGGGCTGCTGTTCGACTTCGAATGGACCAACCGCCAATTGTTCAACGGTGCCTACAGCCGCACCCGCAGCTATTTCGACAACTCCGAACTCGCCTCTTCCGGGCTGCCCGACAAGGAAGAGCTCAAGGTGCTGGAGCCGCTGCGCGGCACGATCCCGGACGAGGTTTTCGAAAAACCGTTCGAACTGCCCCGCACCCAGGCCAACGGCGTGATTCGCGAGCAGCAGCGCCAGGCCTACCGCCTGCTCACCGAGGCCGGCTGGCGGGTCGAGAACGATCGCATGGTCGATGCCGACGGCAAGCCGGTAAAGCTGGAATTCCTGCTGGTGCAGGCCGAGTTCGAGCGGGTCCTGCTGCCCTACAAGCGCAACCTGGCGGACCTCGGCATCGAGCTGGAGATCCGCCGGGTGGACGTCTCGCAATACATCAACCGGCTGCGCTCGCGCGATTACGACATGATCGTCAGCGGCTTCGGCCAGTCCAACTCGCCGGGTAACGAGCAACGCGAATACTGGCATTCGGCGAGCGCTGACAATCCCGGCAGCCGTAATTTCATCGGTCTCAAGGACCCGGCGATCGACACTCTGGTCGAGGGGCTGATCGCCGCCGACTCGCGCCAGGAGCTGATCAGCCACACCCGTGCGCTGGATCGCGTGCTGCTCTGGGGCCACTACGTGGTACCCAACTGGCACATCAAGACCTGGCGCGTGGCCTACTGGAACCACCTAGCCCACCCGGCCGTCACGCCGAAACAGGACATCGGCCTGATGACCTGGTGGCGCAAGCCGGATGCGGCCGTACCCGTCGCCGATCCGGCAGAAGCCCAGAAGGCCGAGAAAGCCGGCGCCCCCGCGCCTGCAGCGGTGCCCGATGACGCCGAGGCGGAGCGCTGAGCATGCTGGCCTATATCCTTCGCCGACTGCTGCTGATCATCCCTACCCTGTTCGGCATCCTGCTGATCAACTTCATCATCATCCAGGCCGCGCCGGGCGGTCCGGTGGAACAGGCTATCGCCAAGCTCGAGGGCTTCGAGGGTGCCACCAGCCGTATCGCCGGCGGCGGCTCGGAAGTCGCCGTGGGCGGCACCAGCTATCGCGGCGCACAGGGCCTGGATCCCGAACTGATCGCCGAGATCGAGCGCCTGTACGGTTTCGACAAGCCGCCGGCCGAGCGCTTCTGGATCATGCTCAGCAACTACCTGCGGCTGGATTTCGGCGAAAGCTTCTTCCGTGACGCCAAGGTCACCGACCTGATCGTCGAGAAGATGCCGGTCTCCATCTCGCTGGGACTGTGGAGCACGCTGATCATGTACCTGGCGTCGATTCCGCTGGGCATCGCCAAGGCCACCCGCCACGGCAGCAAGTTCGACGTCTGGACCAGTTCGGCGATCATCGTCGGCTACGCCATCCCGGCGTTCCTCTTCGCCATCCTGCTGATCGTGCTGTTCGCCGGCGGCAGCTACTGGAACTGGTTTCCGCTGCGCGGGCTGACCTCAGCCAATTTCGACGACCTGACCCTGGGCGGCAAGATCATCGATTACTTCTGGCACCTGGCGCTGCCCGTCACCGCCCTGGTGATCGGCAACTTCGCCACCCTGACGCTGCTGACCAAGAACAGTTTCCTCGACGAGATCAACAAGCAGTACGTGATCACGGCACGCGCCAAGGGTTTGAGCAAGAATCGCGTGCTCTACGGCCACGTCTTCCGCAACGCCATGCTGATCATCATCGCCGGCTTCCCGGCCGCCTTCATCGGCATGTTCTTCACCGGCTCGCTGCTGATCGAGGTGATCTTCTCCCTCGATGGCCTCGGCCTGCTCAGCTTCGAGGCGGCGATCAACCGCGATTATCCGGTGGTGTTCGGCACCCTCTTCCTATTCACCCTGCTCGGCCTGGTGGTGAAGCTGATCGGCGACCTGACCTACACGCTGGTCGACCCGCGCATCGATTTCGAAAGCAGGGAGGCCTGAGATGCAGTTGTCCCCCCTCAACCGGCGACGGCTGGCACTGTTCAAGGCGCACAAGCGCGGCTGGTGGTCGCTGTGGATCTTCCTCGCGCTGTTCGTGTTCAGCCTCGGCGCGGAGATCATCGCCAACGACAAGCCGATCGTGGTGCGCTATGACGGCGAATGGTTCTTCCCGGTGTTCAAGCGCTATCCGGAGACCGCCTTCGGCGGCGAATTCCCGCTGCAGGCCAACTACAAGAGCCCCTACATCCAGGAGCTGATCGCCGCGAAGGACGGCTGGATGATCTGGCCGATCATTCCCTTCAGCTATTCGAGCATCAACTACGAGCTGCAGGTCCCCGCGCCGGCGCCGCCTTCGCTGGCCAACTGGCTGGGCACCGACGACCAGGGCCGCGACGTGCTGGCCCGGGTCATCTACGGCTTTCGCATCTCGGTGCTGTTCGCCCTGACGCTGACGCTGATCAGCTCGGTCATCGGCGTGATCGCCGGGGCGCTGCAAGGCTTCTACGGCGGCTGGGTCGATCTGGTCGGCCAGCGCCTGCTGGAGATCTGGTCGGGCCTGCCGGTGCTCTACCTGCTGATCATTCTCGCCAGCTTCGTGCAGCCGAACTTCTGGTGGCTGCTGGGCATCATGCTGCTGTTCTCCTGGATGAGCCTGGTGGACGTGGTGCGCGCCGAATTCCTGCGCGGACGCAACCTCGAGTACGTGCGCGCCGCCCGCGCGCTGGGCATGCAGAACGGCGCCATCATGTTCCGCCATATCCTGCCCAATGCCATGGTCTCCACCATGACCTTCATCCCCTTCATCCTCACCGGCGCCATCGGCACCCTCACTGCGCTGGACTTCCTCGCTTCGGCCTGCCGGCCGGCGCGCCGTCGCTGGGCGAACTGGTCGCCCAGGGCAAGGCCAACCTGCAGGCGCCCTGGCTCGGTATCAGCGCCTTCCTGGTGCTGGCGATGATGCTGACCCTATTGGTGTTCATCGGGGAGGCGGCGCGCGATGCCTTCGACCCAAGGAAATGACATGACCGAGCATTCGATTGGCGAGAACCTGGTCGAGGTTCGCGACCTGGCCGTCGAGTTCGTCAGCGGCGATCAGCTCCAGCGCGTCGTCGAGGGCGTGAGCTTCGACATCCGCAAGGGCGAGACCCTGGCGCTGGTCGGCGAAAGCGGCTCGGGCAAATCGGTCACCGCGCATTCGATCCTGCGCCTGCTGCCCTACCCGCTGGCGCGGCATCCACAGGGGCAGATCCAGTTCCACGGCCGGGATCTGCTGCAGTCCAGCGAAAAGGCCATGCGCGGTATCCGCGGCAACCGCATCGCCATGGTCTTCCAGGAACCGATGACCTCGCTCAACCCGCTACATACCGTAGGCAAGCAGATCAACGAGGTGCTGGAGATCCACAAGGGACTGCGCGGCAAGGCCGCTTCCGCCCGCACGCTGGAACTGCTCGAACTGGTCGGCATCCCCGAACCACGCAAGCGCATCCGCGCCTATCCGCACGAGCTGTCCGGCGGCCAGCGGCAGCGGGTGATGATCGCCATGGCCCTGGCCAACGAGCCGGAGCTGCTGATCGCCGACGAACCGACCACGGCGCTCGACGTCACCGTGCAGTTGAAGATCCTCGAACTGCTGAAGGAACTGCAGGCGCGCCTGGGCATGGCGCTGCTGCTGATCAGCCACGATCTCAATCTGGTCCGGCGCATCGCGCACCGGGTATGTGTCATGCAGCGCGGTCGCGTCGTCGAACAGGGGTTGTGTGAAGAACTGTTCCGCTCGCCCAAACATCCGTACACCCAGGAACTGCTCGCGGCCGAGCCCAGTGGCGGCCCCATCGCGGTAGAAGATGCGGCGCCGATGCTGGAAGTGGATGACCTGCGCGTATGGTTCCCGATCAAGAAGGGTCTGCTGCGGCGCACCGTCGACCACATCAAGGCGGTCGACGGCGTGAACTTCAGCCTGCCCAGGGGGCAGACGCTGGGTATCGTCGGCGAAAGCGGCTCCGGCAAGTCCACGCTGGGCCTGGCTATCCTCCGCTTGCTCGCCAGCCGCGGGGACATCCGCTTCCAGGGCCAGCAGTTGCAGGGCCTGTCGCAGCGCGCCGTGCGGCCGTTGCGTCGGCAGATGCAGGTGGTCTTCCAGGACCCCTTCGGTAGCCTGAGCCCGCGTATGTCGGTCGGGCAGATCATTGGCGAAGGGTTGCGCATCCATCGGATGGGAACCGCGGCGGAGCAGGAACAGGCAATCATCGATGCACTCGTGGAGGTAGGTCTCGATCCGGATACCCGGCATCGCTATCCCCACGAATTTTCCGGCGGACAACGGCAGCGCATTGCCATTGCCCGGGCTCTGGTGTTGAAACCGGCGCTGATCCTGCTCGACGAGCCGACCTCGGCGCTCGATCGCACGGTACAGCGCCAGGTGGTGGAGCTTCTGCGCTCGTTGCAGGCCAAGTACAACCTGACCTATCTGTTCATCAGCCATGATCTGGCGGTGGTCAGGGCCTTGAGCCACCAGATGATGGTGGTCAAGCAGGGCCAGGTGGTGGAACAGGGGGCGGCCGCTGCGATTTTCGCCGCACCGCAACATCCGTATACACAGCAGTTGCTGGAATCCGCCTTCATGGCGCCCGGCACTGCCGAACAACCAGAAGAGGGACAAGCACATGGGATTTCTCACCGGTAAGCGCGTACTGATCGTCGGCGTCGCCAGCAAATTGTCGATCGCCTCGGGCATCGCCGCCGCCATGCATCGCGAAGGTGCAGAATTGGCTTTCACCTACCAGAACGACAAGCTCAAGGGCCGCGTAGAAGAATTCGCCGCCGGCTGGGGCTCGGGCCCCGAGCTGTGCTTCCCCTGCGACGTCGCCAATGACGAAGACATCGCCCGTGTGTTCGAGGAGCTGGGCAAGAAGTGGGACGGCCTGGACTGCATCGTCCACTCGGTCGGCTTCGCCCCGGGCGACCAGCTGAACGGCGACTTCACCGAAGTCACCACCCGCGAAGGCTTCAAGATCGCCCACGACATCAGCGCCTACAGCTTCGTCGCCCTGGCCAAGGCTGGCCGCGAGATGATGAAGGGCCGCAACGGCAGCCTGCTGACCCTCTCCTACCTGGGCGCCGAGCGCACCATGCCGAACTACAACGTCATGGGCATGGCCAAGGCCTCGCTGGAAGCCGGCGTACGCTATCTGGCCGGCAGCCTCGGTCCGGAAGGCACCCGCGTCAACTGCATCTCCGCCGGCCCGATCCGCACCCTGGCCGCTTCCGGCATCGCCAGCTTCCGCAAGATGCTGGCCGCCAACGAGAAGCAGACCCCGCTGCGCCGCAACGTCACCATCGAGGAAGTCGGCAACGCCGGCGCCTTCCTCTGCTCCGACCTGGCCTCGGGCATCAGCGGCGAAATCCTCTACGTGGATGGCGGCTTCAACACCACCGCGATGGGCTCGCTGGAAGACTGACAGTCTTCACGCAAACGAAAAAACCCGCATTCTCATGCGGGTTTTTTATGGGGATTCCTGGTGTTGAGCTCTCGCCCATGGCCAAACGTTACGCACCGGCAGGTTGGCGCTGAGCATGGCGAAGCCCAACGGGTACGGCATGAATGTGTCGGGCTTGGTCGCTTCGCGCCTCAGCTAACGCCCTGCCCCGACCTACTGCGCATGCAGCAGGCTATCGGGGCATAGCCGACTCAGAATCGCTCGATATCCGCCTCGGCATGCAGCTTCTGGCGATAGGACGCGAAATCCTGCTGCCCGATACGCGAAGCCAGGAAGCGGCGATAATTTTGCTTCTCCGCCTCCGACAGCGCCGCCTCGGGCTCGTTGACGCCGCTCAGACGCACCACGACGTAGTCGCCATTGCCCAGGGACACACCGGCATAGCTCGGCTTGTCCTGTTGCTCGGGACGAGGCATGCGGAATACGGCCTGGAGCAATGCCGGGGCGACACCCTCCTGGCTACGGGTAGCTGCTTCGACAGCCTGCCATTGCCCCTCGGGCTGCTGCCCCTCGCGGAGTTGCGCCAGCAACTCTTCGCCTGCGCTGCGAGCTTTATCGGCAGCCTGGGCGCGCTGTAGTTGCTGGACGATGCTGTCGCGCACGTCGGCCAACGGTATCGGCGCAGGCTCCAGGTGCTCCTTGACGCGCAGCGCGATGGCGGTATCGGGGTCCAGTTCGATGACGCCGCTGTTGGCCCCATCCACCAGTACCTCCTCGCTGAACGCCGCCTGGATGACCTGGCGGTTGGCGGCAATGCCGTCGCCACCCTCACGCCCGAAGGCTGCCGTGGTCTGCACCTCGAGTCCCAGTTCCTGGGCCGGCTGGGCCAGGTCGGAGGCCTCGAATGCGGAGTCTTCCAGCTGCTTGCTGACTTCGACGAAACGCTGCTCGACCTGCTGGGCCTTGAGCTCGCGTACCAGCTCCGGCTTCATGCTCTCGAACGAAGGGACTTCCGGAGACTGGACGCCCAGCAGCTTGATGATGTGCCAGCCGAACTCCGACTGTACCGGCGCGGAAACCTCACCCTCCTGCAGCGCATAAAGCGCCTCTTCGAACGCCGGATCGTAGACGCCCGGGCCGGCGAAGCCCAGATCTCCTCCTTCGTTGGCAGAACCCGGATCCTGGGAATACTGCTTGGCCAGCGCGGCGAAGTCTTCGCCAGCCTGAACCTTCGCGGCAATCTCCTCTATCTTCGCCTTGGCCTCGGCGTCGCTCAGCTCGCCGCCGGTCTCGACGAGAATGTGCGCGGCCCGGCGTTGCTCGGCCAAGTTGGCGATCTGCTTCTGATAGAGCTCCTGCAGCTCCTCATCCGAAGCCTCGACTTGGTCGAAGAAGGCCTCTTTCTTCAGCTCGACGTATTCGACGACGACCTGTTCCGGCGTACGAAAACGCTCGGCGTTCGCCTCGTAATACTCGCGAATCTGCTCGTCGCCGACTTCCACCGCCTCATGCTGGGCCGGCACGGTCAGCGTGGCGAAATCACGGGTCTGCATTTCCAGGCGGGCAAAGTCCTCGACCTGCTGATCGGTCACGAAACCGGTGCCGGAGATGCCGGCACGCAGCTGCCCGATCAGCATTTCCTGTTCGAGCAATTGGCGGAACTGCAGACGCGAATACCCCATCTGCTGGATCACCTGATCGAAGCGCGCTGAATTGAACGTCCCATCGACCTGGAACTCGGGCGTCTGCAGGATCAGCTGATCCAGCGCCTCACGGGAGAATGCAAAATCTGCGCGCTTGGCGCCTTGCAAGAGCAGCATGCGATCGACCAGCGAACCCAGTGCCGAATCACGCAGCATTTTGTCGTCCAGCAAGGAGGGATCGAAGTCCCTGCCCAGTTGCTGGGCCAACTGGCGGCGCTGCATGTTCATGGCCTGCTCGAGGTCATAGCGGGAGATTTCCTCACCGTTGACCTCTGCGGCATTCTGGCCATTACTGACAGCGTTGAAGATGGCGTCGAAGCCGGTCAGCGCCAACAGCACCACAATGACGCCGATGATGGTTTTGGCAATCCAGCCTTGTGAATTGTCCCTGATGTTCTGAAGCATGCGACCCCCAGGAGTCTGCGGCGCGTGCGCAACGCGGTGGAAACCGGATAAAAGAAAGGCGCATCCAGGGATGCGCCTTCTCGGAGCTTTTGGAGCGGTTGGGCTTATTCCCCCAAGCCGGACTGAACAGGCAGAGCCTGTTCGACAACCGCCCCGCCAGAGCAGCGCTAGCTGACTGGCCGGGTAGAAAAACGCTTAGTTGACGGCGTCTTTCAGAGCCTTGCCAGCTTTGAAGCCCGGGATCTTGGCAGCAGCGATGTTGATCGGCTTGCCGGTCTGCGGGTTGCGGCCGGTGCGTGCAGCGCGCTCCTTGACGGCGAAAGTACCGAAACCAACCAGTACCACGGAATCACCAGCCTTCAGGGCGCCGGTGACGGATTCGATCACTGCATCCAGCGCGCGGCCAGCAACAGCTTTTGGGATATCAGCAGATGCAGCGATGGCATCGATCAGTTCCGACTTGTTCACTCTAAGTCCCCTTAATTTCTGTTGAGTCGTATCTTTAATTTTCGGGTGTAAGCAAAGCGGTGCTGGAATGGCACTGACACAAGAGGCCGATTAAACAAGGGCCTCGAAAATGTGTCAACGATACCTCCCAGACTAATGCGTGCTGATTCGCTCCTTGGAATCAGGCTCGCGCTTGTCGTCCTTTGCAACAATCTCAGGAGCCGCATCGGGCAAGGGCTCCGGCGCGTATTGCAGCGCAATTTGCAGGACCTCGTCAATCCACTTCACCGGTTTAATCTGCAGGTCCTGCTTAATATTTTCAGGAATCTCTTTCAGATCACGCTGATTTTCTTCCGGGATGATCACCGTCTTGATACCGCCACGATGCGCGGCAAGTAATTTTTCCTTTAATCCGCCAATGGCCAGGACTTGCCCACGCAAGGTGATTTCGCCTGTCATTGCGACATCGGCGCGCACCGGAATCTGAGTCAATGCAGAAACCAGCGCGGTACACATGCCGATACCCGCGCTCGGCCCGTCTTTCGGAGTGGCCCCTTCGGGAACGTGAATGTGGATGTCCTGCTTTTCATGGAAGTCCACGGCAATTCCCAGGCTCGTCGCGCGGCTACGCACCACGGTCAGCGCCGCGGTGATCGATTCGCCCATGACTTCACCGAGCGAGCCGGTCTTGGTCAGCCGCCCCTTGCCAGGCACCACTGCCGCCTCGATGGTGAGCAGTTCGCCACCGACCTGGGTCCAGGCCAACCCGGTCACCTGCCCCACCTGATCCTGAAGCTCGGCAAGTCCATAGCGGAACTTGCGCACGCCGAGGAAATGCTCCAGCGAGTCGGCCCCCACCGTCACCTGGAAGCGCTTCTGCGCAGCATGCTCCTTGACCACCTTGCGGCAGACCTTGGCGAGCTGGCGTTCCAGGCTGCGCACACCGGCCTCGCGCGTGTAGTAGCGGATGATGTCGCGAATCGCCGCTTCCTCGAACTCCACCTCCCCCTTCTTCAGGCCGTTGGCCTGGATCTGCTTGGGCGCCAGGTAGCGGGTGGCGATGTTGACCTTCTCGTCCTCGGTGTAGCCCGGCAGGCGAATGACTTCCATGCGATCGAGCAACGGCGCCGGAATGTTCATCGAGTTGGCGGTACAGAGGAACATGACATCCGAAAGGTCGTAATCGACCTCCAGATAGTGGTCGTTGAAATTGTGGTTCTGCTCCGGATCGAGCACCTCGAGCAGCGCCGAGGCGGGATCACCACGCATGTCGCTGCCCATCTTGTCGATCTCGTCGAGCAGGAACAGCGGGTTGCGCACGCCGACCTTGGTCATCTTCTGGATCAGGCGCCCCGGCATGGAGCCGATATAAGTGCGCCGGTGCCCGCGGATCTCGGCCTCGTCACGCACGCCCCCCAGGGCCATGCGCACGAACTTGCGATTGGTCGAGCGCGCGATGGATTCGGCCAGCGAGGTCTTGCCGACACCGGGCGGGCCAACCAGGCAGAGCACCGGCCCCTTGAGCTTCTTGACCCGTTTCTGCACCGCGAGGTATTCGAGGATGCGATCCTTGACCTCTTCCAGGCCGTAGTGGTCGGCATCGAGCACTTCCTCGGCCTTGCCCAGGTCCAGGCGTACCTTGCTCGCGGCCTTCCACGGCACGTTCACCAGCCAGTCGATATAGGTGCGGACCACCGTCGCCTCGGCCGACATCGGCGACATCTGCTTGAGCTTGTTGAGTTCGGCCTGGGCCTTGGCGTAGGCATCCTTGCTCAAGCCGGCATTCTCGATGCGCTTCTTGAGGTCATCGATCTCGTTGTGGCCTTCGTCGATGTCGCCCAGCTCCTTCTGAATGGCCTTCATCTGCTCATTCAGGTAGTACTCGCGCTGGCTGCGCTCCATCTGCTTCTTCACGCGCCCGCGAATGCGCTTTTCGACCTGCAGCAGGTCGATCTCGGCATCCAGCAACGCCAGGACATGCTCGACGCGAGCGGGCAGCTCGGTAATCTCGAGGATTTCCTGCTTCTGCTCGATCTTCAGCGCCATGTGCGCCGCCATGGTATCCACCAGGCGCGCGGGTTCGTCGATGCTGCTGAGGGACGACAGCACCTCGGCCGGAACCTTCTTGCCCAGTTGCACGTACTGCTCGAACTGGCTGAGCAGGCTGCGAGTGAAGACTTCGGACTCGCGCGCCTCGACCTCGGACTCCTCGATCAGCGCCACTTCCGCACGGCAATGGTCGTCCACCTCGAGGAAACGCTCGATGACGCCGCGCTGCTCGCCCTCGACCAGCACCTTGACCGTGCCGTCGGGCAGCTTGAGCAGTTGCAGCACGGTGGCCACCGTACCGACACGGTACAACGCGTCCTCGACGGGATCGTCGTCGGCCGGGTTCTTCTGGGCCAGCAGGAGGATTTGCTTATCGCCGGCCATGGCGGATTCGAGCGCTTCGATGGATTTTTCACGGCCAACGAAAAGCGGTATCACCATGTGTGGATAGACCACCACATCGCGCAGCGGCAAGAGGGGCAATTCGATGGTTGTCTTCATAAATTCTGCTCTACGACGGCCATACGGCGGTAAACGGACGGAATACCCTTGCTGCAAAGATGAGGGCATGCCCTGCAAAAAACAAGGAGACGGTACAAATACAAAGGGGCCCGCAGGCCCCTTCGTTCTATCACGCCTCAGGCGCAGCTTGGCGGGCGGTTCGCTGTTCTCGTAAATCAGCAGGGGCTGGGACGTGCCCTCGATCACGCTTTCATCGATGACCACCTTGCTGACATCCTTCTGCGAAGGAATGTCGTACATGGTATCCAGCAGCACGCCCTCGAGAATCGAACGCAGGCCACGAGCACCGGTCTTGCGCTCCAGAGCACGCTGAGCCACAGCCTTGAGCGCGTCCGGACGGAACTCCAGATCCACCCCTTCGAGCTCGAACAGCTTGGCATACTGCTTGGTCAGCGCGTTCTTCGGCTCGGTAAGGATCTGAATCAATGCCGCCTCGTCGAGTTCGTCGAGCGTGGCGATCACCGGCAGGCGGCCGACGAATTCCGGGATCAGGCCGAACTTGACCAAGTCGTCCGGCTCGACGGAACGCAGCGCCTCGCCGATCTTCTTGCCCGGGTCCTTGCTGCGCACCTCGGCATTGAAACCGATGCCACCCTGGGTCGAACGCCCCTGGATCACCTTCTCCAGGCCGGCGAAGGCACCGCCACAGATGAACAGGATGTTGCGCGTATCGACCTGCAGGAACTCCTGCTGGGGATGCTTGCGCCCGCCCTGCGGCGGAACGGAAGCCACGGTGCCCTCGATCAGCTTGAGCAATGCCTGCTGCACGCCTTCGCCCGAGACGTCACGGGTAATCGAGGGGTTGTCGGATTTGCGTGAGATCTTGTCGATTTCATCGATGTAGACGATGCCCATCTGGGCTTTCTCGACATCGTAGTCGCACTTCTGCAGCAGCTTCTGGATGATGTTCTCGACATCCTCGCCCACGTAGCCCGCCTCGGTGAGGGTGGTCGCATCGGCGATGGTGAACGGAACGTTGAGCAGGCGAGCCAGCGTTTCGGCCAACAGCGTCTTGCCCGAACCGGTAGGACCGATCAGCAGGATGTTGCTCTTGCCCAGCTCGACTTCTTCTTTCTTGTCGCGCTGGTTCAGGCGCTTGTAATGATTGTAAACGGCCACCGCCAGGATCTTCTTCGCGCGTTCCTGACCAATGACGTACTGGTCGAGAATGCCGCTGATCTCCTTGGGCGCGGGCAGTTTGTGCGCGCTGCTCTCGGCCTGTGCCTCCTGCACCTCCTCGCGGATGATGTCGTTGCACAGGTCGACGCACTCGTCGCAGATGAAAACGGAGGGCCCGGCGATCAACTTGCGTACTTCATGCTGGCTTTTGCCGCAAAAAGAGCAATAGAGCAGTTTGCCGGAATCCTCGCCGTTGCGGGTGTCAGTCATTCGATCGATCCAATCGGGAAGGCTTGAAACACAAGATGAAGGCAATCGTGGGCTTTTTCAAGCCCACGGGGCAGCCGGATATCGCAGGCTGTGGAGATCAGACGGCCAGTTGGCGCTGCGTCAGGACCTGGTCGATCAGCCCGTACTTGACGGCCTCGTCGCCACTCATGAAGTTGTCGCGGTCGGTGTCGCGGGCGATCACGTCCAGCGGCTGACCGGTGTGATGGGCCAGCACCTTGTTCAGCCGCTCGCGGATGGTGAGGATTTCACGCGCATGGATTTCGATGTCCGAAGCCTGGCCCTGGAAGCCACCCAGCGGCTGGTGGATCATCATGCGCGAGTGCGGCAGGCAGTAGCGCTTGCCGGCTGCACCACCGGCCAGCAGCAAGGCACCCATGGAGCAGGCCTGGCCGATGCAGATGGTCGACACGTCCGGTTTGATGAACTGCATGGTGTCGTAGACCGACATGCCGGCAGTCACCGAGCCGCCCGGGGAGTTGATGTAGAGGTGAATGTCCTTCTCGGGGTTTTCCGCCTCGAGGAACAGCATCTGCGCGACGATCAGGTTGGCCATGTAGTCTTCGACCTGGCCAACCATGAAGATCACCCGCTCCTTCAGGAGACGGGAGTAGATGTCATAGGCGCGCTCACCACGTGCGGACTGCTCGATCACCATCGGGACCAGGCCACCTGCGGCCTGAATGTCCGGAACTTGCATAAAAGGATTGCGGGACATGTTCCAACGATACTCCCTATGTCATGCCTCAAAAGACATAAGCCAGCGCGAGGCTGGCTTATGTTTGTGCACTCGAACGTTTGAAGAAATCAGGCTGCTTGCGGGGCTTCCGCAGGCTTGACGGCTTCCTCGTAGGAGACCGACTTGTCGGTCACCTTGGCCTGCTGCAGAACAGTATCCACAACTTGTTCTTCGAGCACAACAGAACGGACTTCGTTCAGTTGCTCGTCGTTCTTGTAGTACCAGGCGATGACCTGCTCCGGCTCCTGATAGGCCGAAGCCATTTCCTCGATCAGCTCACGAACACGCGCCTCGTCGGGCTTGAGTTCCTTCTGCTTGACCACTTCGGCGACGATCAGGCCGAGCACCACACGGCGCTTGGCCTGCTCTTGGAAGAGGTCGGCCGGCAGTTGGTCGGGCTTGATGTTGCCACCGAACTGCTGAACGGCCTGCGCACGCAGACGGTTGACCTCGTTGTCGATGAGCGCCTTGGGCACTTCGATCGGGTTGCCGGCGACCAGCCCTTCCATCACCTGGTTCTTCACCTTGGTCTTGATGGCCTGGCGCAGTTCGCGCTCCATGTTCTTCTTCACTTCGGCACGGAAGCCTTCGACGCCGCCTTCCTGAACGCCGAACTGGGCGAAGAAGTCATCATTCAGTTCCGGCAACTGGGGAGCCGCGACGCTGTTGACGGTCACGGTGAACTCGGCGGTCTTGCCGGCCAGGTCGAGGTTCTGGTAATCCTCGGGGAAGGTCGGGGTGATCACGCGCTCTTCGCCGGCCTTGGCACCGACCAGCGCCTCTTCGAAACCAGGGATCATGCGCCCCGAGCCCAGCACCAGCTGGGTGCCCTTGGCCGAACCACCGGCGAAGACCTCACCGTCGATCTTGCCGACAAAGTCGATGTTCAGTTGGTCGCCGTTTTCGGCGGCACGCTCGACGTTCTCGAAGCGGGTGTTCTGCTTGCGCAGGATTTCCAGCATGTTGTCGACGTCGGCGTCGGCCACCTCGGCCTGCAGACGCTCGATCTCGATGGCCTCGAAGCCTGCGACTTCGAACTCGGGGAACACTTCGAAAGTCGCGACGTACTCGAGATCCTTGCCCTTCTCGAACACCTTCGGTTCGACGGACGGCGCACCGGCCGGGTTCAGCTTCTCGGCAACGATGGCTTCATAGAAGGTCGCCTGGATCAGATCACCCAGGGCTTCCTGACGAGCGGCCTCTTCGTAACGCTGGCGAATCACGCTCATCGGCACCTTGCCGGGGCGGAAACCTGGAATCTTGGCACGGCTGGCGGTCTGTTGCAGACGCTTGTTGACTTCGGTCTCGATGCGCTCGACCGGCACGCCAATGGTCATGCGGCGCTCAAGAGCGGAGGTGCTTTCAACAGAAACTTGCATGGATTTTCCTCGTTGCACAGACATAAGCCGGGCGTTCCGGCCCCAGAATGGGCAAGCATTCTAGTAGCTCGATTGACAGAAGTCACCCCGCCCCGGAGAAGAACGAAGAGAGGCCGCCGACAGGCTCGACAAGGCCGCGCGCCGCGCAAAAGCGGCTCACCGCCCCTGCCGAGCGAACCGCGACGCCCTCCAGGCCCATTCGCCTGCCCCAGAAACGCGAAAGCCCCGGAATCCGGGGCTTTCAGCTGATTACATGGTGCGGACGGAGAGACTCGAACTCTCACACCTTGCGGCGCCAGAACCTAAATCTGGTGTGTCTACCAATTTCACCACGTCCGCCAAGCGGGGTTTCAAACGAAAACGCCAGGCAGCGCCTGGCGTTTTCTGGAATATGGGGTGGACGAAGGGGATCGAACCCTCGACACCAGGAGCCACAATCCTGTGCTCTACCAACTGAGCTACGCCCACCATATTTCACTTTGCTTGTGCCAGAGCCCGAAATGGCGCACCCGGCAGGACTCGAACCTGCGACCATCCGCTTAGAAGGCGGATGCTCTATCCAGCTGAGCTACGGGCGCTCTTATCTGCATTCTGTGCGGAGCGCAGACTTGAAGCTCCGGCCGTAGAAGAAGTCACCCTCTTCGAAAGCCATCTTACCCAGCAGCAGGCTGTGCTCGACAAGCGGGGCGAATGTTATAGAGGCGGCGCACACTCGTCAACACCAGAATTAAAAAAATTTCAGTTAGATAAAGGAGTTACGAATGCTACCCAGCGCTTCGCCTTTGCCGTCTCGCCACGGCATGCGAGAATACGCGTCCTTTCTAAATCCTTTCCGGTGGTTAACCAAGCGTCATGACCGCACAACTGATCGACGGTAAAACGATCGCTGCCAATATTCGCCAACAAATCTCCAGCCGTGTTGCCGAGCGCCGCGCTCAGGGGCTTCGCGCGCCGGGCCTGGCGGTGATCCTGGTAGGTAGCGACCCAGCCTCCCAGGTATACGTAGCGCACAAGCGCAAGGACTGCGAAGAAGTGGCTTCAACTCCATCGCCCACGACCTTCCCGCCGATACCCGCCAGGAAGACCTGCTGGCACTGATCGATCGGCTCAACGACGACCCGGCCATCGACGGCATCCTCGTTCAACTGCCACTGCCCCGGCAGCTCGACGCCTCGCAACTGCTGGAGCGTATCCGCCCCGACAAGGACGTGGACGGTTTCCATCCCTACAACGTCGGTCGCCTCGCCCAGCGCATGCCGCTGCTGCGCCCCTGCACGCCGAAAGGCATCATGACCCTGCTGGAAAGCACCGGGATCGACCTGCATGGCCTGGACGCGGTCGTTGTCGGTGCTTCGAACATCGTCGGCCGGCCCATGGCGCTGGAGCTGCTGCTGGCCGGCTGCACCACCACCGTAACCCATCGTTTCACCCGCGACCTTGCCGAGCACGTCAAGCGTGCCGACCTGGTCGTGGTGGCCACCGGCATCACCGGTCTGGTCAAGGGTGAATGGATCAAGCCTGGCGCCATCGTCATCGACGTCGGCATCAACCGCCAGGCCGATGGCCGCCTGCTGGGCGACGTGGAGTTCGATCCGGCCCGTGAACGCGCCGCCTGGATCACGCCGGTGCCGGGCGGTGTCGGCCCGATGACCCGCGCCTGCCTACTGGAAAACACTCTGCACGCAGCCGAGCACCTGCACGGCTAAACCGGCGCCAGACGCCAGAAACAAGAACGGCACCTTTCGGTGCCGTTCTTGTTTGCATTCAATTCATTCGGCCAGGCGCCAGGTCGTTCCGCCCTTGCCGTCTTCCAGCACTACGCCCATGGCGGTGAGCTGGTCGCGAATACGGTCGGATTCCGCCCAGTTCTTCTCGGCACGCGCCTGCAGGCGCGCAGCGATCAGACGCTCGATCTCGGCCGCATCGACCTTCCCTGCCGCACCGGCCTGCAGGAAAGCCTCCGGCTCGAGCTGCAGCACACCCAGCACCCCGGCCAGCTCCTTCAGGCGCGCGGCCAGCGCGGCGGCGGCGGCGAGGTCGGTCTCGCGCAGGCGGTTGACCTCGCGGATCATCTCGAACAGCACCGCGCAGGCTTCCGGCGAGTTGAAGTCATCGTCCATCGCCGCGCCGAAGCGCGCGACGAACTCGTCGCCACCGCCCGGCTCGGCCAACGGTAGCCCCTTGAGGCCGTTGTAGAAGCGCTCCAGGGCGCCCTTGGCCTCGCGCAGGCTGTCCTCGGAGTAGTTGATCGGGCTGCGGTAGTGGCTGGACACCAGCAGGTAGCGCACCACCTCGGGTGGTACTTCTCCAGCACCTCGCGGATGGTGAAGAAGTTGCCGAGGCTCTTGGACATCTTCTCGCCGTCGACGCGCACCGCGCCGGCGTGCATCCAGGCGTTGGCATACAACTTGCCGGTGGCTGCCTCGCTCTGGGCGATCTCGTTCTCGTGGTGCGGGAACACCAGGTCCGGGCCGCCGCCATGGATGTCGAAGGTCTCGCCCAGGCAGCAGGTGGACATCACCGAGCATTCGATATGCCAGCCCGGCCGGCCGAGCCCCCAAGGCGACTGCCAGCTCGGCTCGCCCGGTTTGGCGCCCTTCCACAGGACGAAATCGAGCGGATCCTCCTTGGCCTCGTCGACCTCGATGCGCGCGCCGATCTTCAGGTCCTCGATCCTGCGCCGCGACAGCTTGCCGTAGCCGGCGAACTTGCCGACGCGATAGTAGACGTCGCCATTGCCCGGCGCATAGGCATAGCCTTTGTCGATCAGGGTCTGGATCATAGTGAACATGCCGCCGATATGAGCCGTGGCTCGCGGCTCGAGGTCCGGGCGCAGCACGTTGAGGCGCGCCTCGTCCTCGTGCATGGCGGCGATCATGCGTTCGACCAGCGCCTCGAACGGCTCGCCGTTCTCGTTGGCACGGCGGATGATCTTGTCATCGATGTCGGTGATATTGCGCACATAGGTGACGTTGTAGCCGCGATGGCGCAACCAGCGAGTGACCACATCGAAAGCCACCATCACCCGCGCGTGGCCGATATGGCAGAAGTCGTAGACGGTCATGCCGCACACATACATGCGCACCCGGTTATCTTCCAGCGGCTTGAAGACTTCCTTGTTCTTGCTCAGGGTGTTGTAGATCGTCAACGCCATCATTGACCCCAGGAGTCACGCAGCGTGACGGTGCGGTTGAACACGGGAGCGCCGGGCCGGCTGTCCTTGAGGTCGGCGCAGAAGTAGCTTCGCGCTCGAACTGGAAGCGCTCTTCCGGGGCGGCATTGGCCAGCGACGGCTCGGCGCGGCAGCCGCGCAGCAGCACCAGCGACTCGGGGTTGATGTTGTCGAGGAAGCTGCCGCCCTCCTCGTCCTTCTCTGGATTGGCGGAACGGAACAGCCGATCGTACAGGCGCACCTCGCACTCGACGCTCTCGGCGGCCGGCACCCAGTGGATCACGCCCTTGACCTTGCGCCCCTCGGGGTTCTTGCCCAGGGTGTTCTCGTCATAGCTACAGCGCAGCTCGACGATATTGCCTTCGGCATCCTTGATCGCCTCGTCGGCGCGAATCACGTAGCTGCCGCGCAGGCGTACCTCGCCGCCCGGGACCAGGCGCTTGTAGCCGGCCGGCGGGACCTCTTCGAAGTCGCCGGCGTCGATGTAGATCTCGCGACCGAACGGCAGCACGCGCACCCCCATGTCCTGCTTGGGATGACGCGGCAGTTCGAGGTTCTCGACCTGGCCCTGCGGGTAGTTGGTGATCACCACCTTCAGCGGCTTGAGCACGCACATGGCCCGCGCCGCATTGGCGTCGAGGTCTTCGCGGATGGCGAATTCCAGCATGCCGATGTCCACCACGCCGCCGGCGCGGTTCACACCGATCATGTCGCAGAAATTGCGGATCGAGGCCGGCGTATAGCCGCGGCGGCGGAAACCCGACAGCGTCGACATGCGCGGATCGTCCCAGCCGCTCACGTGCTTCTCGTCGACCAGCTGCTTGAGCTTGCGCTTGCTGGTGATGGTGTAGTTCAGGTTGAGCCGGGCGAATTCGTACTGGCGCGGCTGGGCCGGCACCGGCAGGTTGGCCAGGAACCATTCGTAGAGCGGACGGTGATCCTCGAACTCCAGGGTGCAGATCGAGTGGGTGACGCCCTCGATGGCGTCCGACTGGCCGTGGGTGAAGTCGTAGCTCGGATAGATGCACCACTTGTCGCCGGTCTGGTGGTGATGGGCGTGGCGAATGCGGTAGAGGATCGGGTCGCGCAGGTTCATGTTGGGTGAGGCCATGTCGATCTTCGCCCGCAGCGCCCTGGCGCCATCCGGGAACTCGCCAGCCTTCATCCGCGCGAACAGGTCGAGGTTCTCCGCCACGCTACGCTCGCGGAACGGACTGTTCTTGCCCGGCTCGGTCAGGCTGCCGCGGTACTCGCGCGCCTGTTCGGGCGTCAGGTCGCAGACGTAGGCCTTGCCGCTCTCGATCAGGTGAACCGCCCAGGCGTGCAACTGATCGAAATAATCGGAGGCGTAACGCTCCTCACCCGCCCACTGGAAGCCCAGCCACTGCACGTCGCTCTTGATCGCGTCGATGTATTCCTGGTCTTCCTTGGCCGGATTGGTGTCGTCGAAGCGCAGGTTGCACTCGCCACCGAATTCCTGCGCCAGGCCGAAGTTCAGGCAGATCGACTTGGCATGGCCGATGTGCAGGTAGCCGTTGGGCTCCGGCGGGAAGCGGGTGACGATCTTGGCATGTTTGCCGGAATCCAGGTCGGCCTGGACGATCGGACGAAGAAAGTTGCTTGCGGCAGGAGTCTCGGGCTTGCTCATGGTGTCCTTAACGATCAGCGAATGTGCGGCTTAGAGAGGTTTACAAACGTAGCGAGCGATGGTCAGGCAAGGCGAAATCAGCCGAAAAAGCGGAATGTACAAGTTGTACATGAGCATTTTGAGGCTGAGTTCAACGCCGCATGGCCGAGCGCAGTAGTTTGTAAATACTCTCTCAGGGTAGGCCGACCAAATCAAAGCGCCTATCATAGCGGACCCGTCAACCCCCTGACAGAGCAAAGCGCCCACCAGCGGATGCCACCGGCGGCTGGCGGCACCCGGTATCGACGACCCTTGCAGCGGCCCGTCCCGCACTTGGCCTGCCCAACGAAAACGGAATCCCTCCCCGATGATCAAACTGCACACCAACTACGGCGTCATCACCGTCCAGCTGTTCGAAGACAAGGCCCCGGAAACCACCGCCAACTTCAAGGAATACGTGAAGAGCGGCCACTACGACGGCACCATCTTCCACCGCGTGATCAGCAACTTCATGATCCAGGGCGGCGGTTTCGAGCCCGGCATGAAGCAGAAGGCAACCCGCGCACCGATCAAGAACGAGGCCAACAACGGCCTGTCGAACAAGACCGGCACCCTGGCCATGGCCCGTACCATGGAGCCGCACTCGGCCTCCGCGCAGTTCTTCATCAACGTCAAGGACAACGACTTCCTCGACCACAGCGCGCCCACCGTCCAGGGCTGGGGCTACGCGGTGTTCGGCGAAGTGACCGACGGCATGGACGTGGTCGAGAAGATCAAGGGCGTGGCCACCACCATGAAGTCCGGCCACCAGGACGTTCCGGTGGACGACGTGGTGATCGAGAAGGCCGAGATCGTCGAGTGACCTGCGAGTGATCCTGCTGATCTCGGATCTGCATCTCGAAGAGGAACGCCCGGACATCACCCGGGCGTTTCTGCATTTTCTCGAGGCGCGTGCCAGCCAGGCCGAAGCGCTGTACATCCTCGGCGACTTCTTCGAGGTCTGGATCGGCGACGACGCCATGACGCCCTTCCAGCGCTCGATCGCCCAGGCGCTGCGCGCCCTGAGCGATCGCGGCACGCGCATCTACCTGATGCACGGCAATCGCGACTTCATGCTCGGCAAAGGCTTCTGCCGCGAGGCCGGCTGCGAATTGCTGGCCGACCCCAGCGTGGTCGAGTTCGATGGCGAGCGCGTCCTGCTGATGCATGGCGACAGCCTGTGTACCCGCGACCTGGGCTACATGCGCCTGCGCCGTCTGCTGCGCAACCCGCTCAGTCTGTTCATCCTGCGCAACCTGCCGTTGGCCACGCGCAAGAAACTGGCACGCAAGCTGCGCAGCGAAAGCCGTACGCAAACCCGCATGAAGGCCAGCGACATCGTCGACGTCACGCCCGACGAGATTCCACGCACCCTGAGCGAATACGGTGTCCGCACACTGATCCACGGCCACACCCATCGTCCGGCAGTACATGAGCTGGAGCTCGACGGACAGCCGGCCCGGCGCATCGTGCTCGGCGACTGGGACCGCCAGGGCTGGGCGCTGCAGGTGGACGCCAGCGGCTTTCACCAGGCGCCGTTCGAGCTGAATTAGGCCGCCAGCGGCACCCCGCTGTGAAAGCGGAACTCGCTGTCGGGGCTTTCGATGAGTTCACGCTCGCGCTCGCGCACCTTCAGGATGGTCGCGTCCACATCCGTCGCAGCGCCATAGAGGTAGGCCAGCTTCAGGTAATCTTGGAAGTGCCGCGCCTCGGACTTGAGCAAGCCGCTGTAGAACTTGCCCAGCTCTTCATCCAGATGCGGCACCAGCATGGCGAAGCGCTCGCAGGAGCGCGCCTCGATGAAGGCGCCAATCACCAGGGTATCGGTAAGCCGATAGGGTTCATGATTGCGTACCAGCTCACGCAACCCCGCCGCATAGCGGGAAGAACCGACGTTGCGCAGGGCGATCGCACGCGTGCGAATGATCGCCAGCACCTGCTCGAAATGGCGCAGCTCCTCGCGCGCCAGGCGCGACATCTTGTTCTGCAGGTCGGGCTTGTCGACATAGCGGAACATCAACTGGAATGCCGTGCCGGCGGCCTTCTTCTCGCAGTTGCCGTGATCGATCAGCATCACGTCCTGGTTCTGCAACGCAGCATCCACCCAGGCGGCGGGCGTGGCACAACCGAGAAAGTCGTTCAGATCAGGAAGCATGGCGAATCCTTGGTATTCACAAACAAAATAAGCCAGCGCGAACATGAGGGGATTCGCCGCGGGCGGCATTATACGAATGCCACGCGTCCCGGCCAGCCTGGTTTGATTTACATCACGGCCCGTGTCGCAGGCTTGTCTATAGTTGAGCAACCCGTAAAGGAAATGGAGCCGATCATGCAAGCCATTCGCTGCATCCTCGTGGTAATCGACCCGAACCAGCCACAAGCGCTGGCCCTGAAGCGCGCACGCCTGATTTCCAGCGTGAGCCAGTCTCGCCTGCACCTGCTGGTGTGCGACGGCAAGCATGATCACGACGCCTACCTGGACTCGCTACGCGAGCAGCTGGAAAGCGAAGGGCATCAGGTCACCACACAACAGGCCTGGCATGACAATCTCCACCAGACCATCATCACCGTGCAACAGGAGGAAGGCTGCGGCCTGGTGATCAAACAGCACGTGCCGGACAACCCGCTGAAGCGCGCCCTGCTCACCCCCGAGGACTGGAAGCTGCTGCGCTACTGCCCATGCCCGGTGTTGATGGTGAAAACCGACACCCCTTGGACGGGTGGCAACATCCTCGCGGCAGTCGATGTCGGCAACTCCGACCTGGAGCATCGCACCCTGCATGCCACCATCGTCAACCACGGCTATGAAATAGCCAGCCTGGCCGATGGCAAGCTGCACGTCATCAGCGCCCATCCCTCCGCCATGCTTTCGGCGGCCGACCCGGCCTTCCAGCTCAAGGAAACCATCGAGGCGCGCTATCGCGAGGCCTGCAGGCAGTTCCAGGCCGAGTACGGCATTCCCGATGCGCAATTGCATGTCGAGGAAGGCCCGGCCGACGCCCTGATCCCCCGGGTCTGCCAGCGGCTCAAGGCGGTGGTGACGGTCATCGGCACCGTGGCCCGTACCGGCTTCTCCGGCGCACTGATGGGCAATACCGCGGAAGTGGTGCTCGATACGCTGGAAAGCGATGTCCTGGTGTTGAAACCCGACGACATCATCGATCACCTGGAAGATCTGGTTCGCCACTGACCTGCCGGGCGGAAGCTTTCGGCGGCCTGCGCTCTCAGCCGAGGATATTCCTACCCTCGGCGAGGAATCGCGGCGCCATGTAGCGTTCGTAGTGTGCCTCGGAAAGCAGGAAGAACTCGCGATCGATGGCATCCCTCAGCTGTGGCAGCGGCCATCCACGGAATTCGGGAAGCAGCATCACCCCGTAGGCGTCCAGTTGCTGGATGACCCGGGCGCCACGGGCGATCAGCTGGTAGGCCCAGCAATAGGGGGACTGTTCGGGCACGAAGCGGATCTGCCGTGTTTCCAGCTGCTGACGCAGCAACTGGGCATCGAAGACCTCCAGCTTCGCCGCCATCACCTGCGCCAGCAGAATCTCCAGGCGCCGCCATACCGCGCGCTTCTCCTCGTCGCCATAGCCGTTCCAGTTCACCACCTCATGATGGAAGCGCTTGCAGCCGCGGCAGACGTTGTCGCCATAAACGGTCGAGCAGAGGCCGATGCAGGGGGTCTGTATGCGCTGGTTGGACATGGGCAGGACGGGCTATTGATCAGCCGCGCATCTTAGACTTTTGTCCAACCAGGGTCACCCGCCTTCATCCTCGATGACCAGCCGCGACCGCCTGCAGCCCAGCCCAGCCGGCCTCCAGACCTTACCCGCAGCAGCCCTGCGTAGCGAGACGGCGCCAGCCGATGCGGGTGCTCGACTTAACTTTACGGGCCCGTTCCAGTAGAATCGGCCCGCCGTTTTTGGCGCCACATTCCATACGAAGCTGTTTTCAAAGCGTCACGAGCACAGTTGAACCGGCCGCGTGCCGGGTGCGCGGAACCGCCCGTTCCCTGCCCATCCGGCCTCGCCCATCCGGCGTAAAACTTTGAAAACAGCTTCCGGATGCGCGTCCCGAAACACCCATGGGACCAATGATGAGGGTAAAAACTGTGCTTGAAGCCTATCGCAAACACGTAGAAGAGCGTGCCGCCCAGGGCGTCGTGCCCCAGCCGCTGAACGCCGAGCAAACCGCAGGCCTGGTCGAGCTGCTGAAGAACCCGCCGGCCGGCGAAGAAGAATTCCTCGTTGACCTGATCACCAACCGCGTCCCCGCAGGCGTCGACGAAGCTGCCTATGTCAAGGCCGGCTTCCTGTCCGCCCTGGCCAAAGGTGAAACCTCCTCCCCGCTGCTGAGCAAGCAGCGCGCCGTGGAACTGCTGGGCACCATGCAGGGCGGCTACAACATCGCCACCCTGGTCGAACTGCTGGACAGCGCCGAACTGGGCGCCGTGGCCGCCGAGCAGCTGAAGCACACCCTGCTGATGTTCGACGCCTTCCACGATGTCGCCGAGAAGGCCAAGGCCGGCAACGAGCACGCCAAGGCCGTGATGCAATCCTGGGCCGAAGGCGAATGGTTCACCAACCGTCCGGCCGTTGCCGAGAAAGTGACCCTGTCGGTCTTCAAGGTGACCGGCGAAACCAACACCGACGACCTGTCGCCGGCTCCGGACGCCTGGTCGCGCCCCGACATCCCGCTGCACGCCCTGGCCATGCTGAAGATGGCCCGCGACGGCATCAACCCGGACGCTCCGGGCTCGGTCGGCCCGATCAAGCAGATGGAAGCGCTGAAAGCCAAGGGCTTCCCGGTTGCCTACGTCGGTGACGTGGTCGGTACCGGCTCTTCGCGCAAGTCCGCCACCAACTCGGTGCTGTGGTTCTTCGGCGACGACATCCCGAACGTTCCGAACAAGCGCGCCGGTGGTTTCTGCTTCGGCACCAAGATCGCCCCTATCTTCTACAACACCATGGAAGACGCCGGCGCCCTGCCGATCGAATTCGACTGCACCAACCTGGCCATGGGCGACGTCATCGACGTCTACCCGTACGCAGGCAAGGTCTGCAAGCACGGCACCGATGAAGTCATCACCACCTTCGAACTGAAGACCGAAGTCCTGCTGGACGAAGTCCGCGCCGGCGGCCGCATTCCGCTGATCATCGGCCGTGGCCTGACCGAGAAGGCTCGTGCCGAACTGGGCCTGGCGCCGTCCACCCTGTTCAAGAAGCCGGAAGCGCCGGCCGACAGCGGCAAGGGCTTCACCCTCGCGCAGAAGATGGTTGGTCGTGCCTGCGGCCTGCCGGAAGGCCAGGGCGTGCGCCCGGGCACCTACTGCGAGCCGAAGATGACCACCGTCGGCTCCCAGGACACCACCGGTCCGATGACCCGCGACGAGCTGAAGGACCTGGCCTGCCTGGGCTTCTCCGCCGACCTGGTCATGCAGTCGTTCTGCCACACCGCGGCCTATCCGAAGCCGATCGACGTCAACACCCACCACACCCTGCCGGACTTCATCATGAACCGCAGCGGCGTGTCCCTGCGTCCGGGCGACGGCATCATCCACAGCTGGCTGAACCGCATGCTGCTGCCGGACACCGTCGGTACCGGTGGTGACTCGCACACCCGCTTCCCGATCGGCATCTCCTTCCCGGCCGGTTCCGGCCTGGTCGCCTTCGCCGCCGCCACCGGCGTCATGCCGCTGGACATGCCGGAATCCGTCCTGGTGCGCTTCAAGGGCCAGATGCAGCCGGGCATCACCCTGCGTGACCTGGTCCATGCCATCCCCTACTACGCCATCCAGCAGGGCCTGCTGACCGTCGAGAAGAAGGGCAAGAAGAACATCTTCTCCGGCCGCATCCTCGAGATCGAAGGTCTCAACCAGCTGACCGTCGAGCAGGCATTCGAACTGTCCGACGCCTCCGCCGAGCGTTCGGCTGCCGGTTGCACCATCAAGCTGCCGGAAGACTCGATCGCCGAGTACCTGAAGTCCAACATCACCATGCTGCGCTGGATGATCAGCGAAGGCTACGGCGATGCCCGCACCCTGGAGCGCCGCGCCCAGGCCATGGAAGCCTGGCTGGCCAACCCGCAACTGCTGGAAGCCGACAAGGACGCCGAATACGCCGCCGTGATCGAAATCGACCTGGCCGACGTGAAGGAGCCGGTGCTCTGCGCACCGAACGACCCGGACGACGCTCGCCTGCTGTCCACCGTTGCCGGCGAGAAGATCGACGAGGTCTTCATCGGTTCCTGCATGACCAACATCGGCCACTTCCGCGCTGCCGGCAAGCTGCTGGACAAGGTCAAGGGCGGCATCCCGACCCGCCTGTGGCTGGCTCCGCCGACCAAGATGGACGCTCACCAGCTGACCGAAGAAGGCTACTACGGCATCTACGGCAAGGCCGGTGCGCGCATGGAAATGCCGGGCTGCTCGCTGTGCATGGGTAACCAGGCTCGCGTGCAGACCGGTTCGACCGTGGTTTCCACCTCGACCCGTAACTTCCCGAACCGCCTGGGTGACGCCACCAACGTCTACCTCGCCTCTGCCGAACTGGCGGCCGTAGCCTCCATCATCGGCAAGCTGCCGACCGTCGAGGAGTACATGGCCTACGCGCAGAACATCGACAGCATGGCTGCCGATATCTATCGCTACCTGTCCTTCGACCAGATCGCCGAGTTCCGTGAAGCTGCGGAAAAGGCCAAGATCCAGGTCGTCGAAGTCGTCTGACGGTGACGCAATGAAAGAACCCCGCTTCGGCGGGGTTTTTTATGCACAACACTTTTCCACCAATGCTCAAGGCGCGGTGGCGACCTCTTCAGCCAGCAGAAAACGTACCCGTTCCTGCGAGCGGATCGGTTTTCCTGCAGACAAAGAAAAACCCGGCCAAGGCCGGGTTTTTCTCGCAGCGGAATTCTCGGGTTACTGAACCTGAGCTTCCACTTCGGCTTCCACGCGACGGTTGATCTGACGACCTTCCTCGGTGGAGTTGTCGGCCACCGGACGGGATTCACCGTAACCTACCGAATTCACGCGACCGCCTTCCACGCCATACTCGTTGACCAGAACGTTGCGCACAGCTTCGGCACGACGCTCGGACAGGCGCTGGTTGTACTGGTCGGTACCGACGGAGTCGGTGTGACCTTCAACCACGGTGGTGGTCTGCGGGTACTGCTGCATGAAGTCAGCGAGGTTGCGGATGTCGCTGTAGCTTTCTTCGCGGACACGCGACTTGTCGAAGTCGAACTTGACGTCCAGCTCGACACGGACCACTTCCGGAGCCGGTTCCGGCTCGGTGTCGACGATCGGTGCCGGAGCCGGCTCCGGAGTCGGCTCGACGGCTGCAACCTGACGGGCGCCGCCGCCGAAGTTCAGACCAACGCCAACACCTGCCATCCATTCGGCTTCGTCGGCATCGATGTTGTACATGCCGTCGACGCTGGCCTTGGCGAAGAAGTTCTCGGTGAAGTAGTACTTCAGGCCGGTACCGACGTTGGCGAAGGTGCTGCTGTCACGGCCGCTACGGGCAGCCTGGCCGATGCTCTGGTGCGCGACACCGGCGGAGACGTACGGACGCAGGCCGACACCCGGAGCGCCGAAGTGGTAAGCGGCATCCAGGGAGGTCAGGCTGCCCTTGATGTTCTTGTGGCCGTCCGCGCCAACCGGATCCTCGGAGGTCAGGTCGTGGTATTCGCCATAGGAAAGGCCCAGCGAGACGTCATCGGTGAGGAAGTAGCTGACGCCTGCGCCATAGAGTTCACCGTCGCGCTGTACATCACGCGAGCTATCGGTGAAGTAGTGCTTGCCGAACGCTTCCACTTCAACGGCGCCCTGCCCTTGGGCCAGCGCGCCGACAGAAGTGGCGGCAACCATCGAACCGATTACAACGCCTAAAGTGTTTTTAAGTTTCATCCGTAAATCCCCATCTGGTGGTTGATATCAGAACAATCTAAGGAAACCGGCTGTCTGTATGCCCAAGCTGTTCGTCTGGCATAAGACAGCTTCTTGTCATTAAGTTTCAATCTTCTCGGAAAATTTTTCCCGGAGCTTATCGAGTGCACGTTTGTAACGCATCTTCGTTGCGCTTAGCCCCATATGCATGATGTCGGCAATTTCCTGGAACTCTAATTCGGCGACGAAACGCAACACCAATATCTCCCGATCAATCGGATTGACATGGACCAGCCAGCGATCCAGTCCGCCTTTATCCTCGATCTTAGGCGCCTTCTCCTCGGAAGCCTCCTCAAGCGGATCGAGGCTCAGGGCATCGAGCAAACGCCTCTTGCGACGCTCCTTGCGATATTGAGTGATGCACTCGTTATACGTGATGCTGTAGAGCCAGGTCTTGAATTTGGATTTACCTTCGAAGTTCTTCAAGCCATAAAGAACCTTGAGCATTACTTCCTGACATACATCGTCGGCGTCACGCTCGTTTCCCAAATACCGTGCACATACATTGAACAACGTGCGCTGATAGCGCCGCATGAGCTCTTCATATGCACGGGTAATATGAAACAGTTCGCCATGGGCATGCTGCACCAGCTCCTCATCGGTGAGCTGGCGAGGGTCGTAGCGCGGAATGGACGTTTGGGTTTTAGTCAAGACGCTTCGAGCCGGCAGACATGGTCACGGCCGCCAAATCATGGAAACCGAAAAAAGGCGACGTACTTTACCAGAAATGCAGTGCTAACGGCTGGCAACACGCTGTTCCAGCAGCACTTTGTTGGCTACCGAAGCGAGTTCGCCATCATCGGTAAGCAGCAGGGTCTTGACCGTCCCGATTTCCTCGATCTGCCCTTCGACATCCGCCAGCTTCACGCGCTGGCCCACCTCGTAGAGCTCACGCACGTAGATGCCGGCAAGAATCTGCCCAACCAGTTCGCGACTGCCCAAACCGAATGCCAACGCGACCGCCAGGCCAACGGTGATCAGCACGATCGCGATCACGTAGTTCAGCAGCTCGGTCTTGACCTCGAGTTGCCCGATGGCCACGGAGATGCTGATGATGATGACCAGCCCCTGCGCCATCCGGGCGAGCCCGTTCGCATAATCCAGCCCCACCCTTCCGCGGCGCCGCGCACCAGCCCGCTGAGCAGCTGCGCAAGCAGAACGCCCGCCAGCAGAATCAACGCCGCACCGAGCACCTTGGGCACATAGAGAGTCAGCATGTCGAGCGTTGCGGAAACGCGCTCCAGCCCCAGCGATTCGGCGGCCGAGACCAGGAAGATCAGCAGTACGAACCAGTAGACGACCTTGCCGATCAAGGCGGAAACCGGAATGCGGATGCCCGCACGTCCCAGCAGCTTGGTGAGCCCCGTACCGGCCATCAACCGATCGAGGCCGACCTTGGCGAGCACCTTGGAAAGCAGCGTATCGAGCAGCTTGGCTACCACGAAGCCGAGCAGTACCACGACCAGGGCGCCGAACAGACGAGGAATGAAGGCCGCGACAGAAGCCCAGAGCGAGCTCATCGCCGACAGCAGACTTTGGGTCCAGGGATCGAATTCCATGATCAATCAGCCTTATCGAACGAAGGGTTGGATGGTTCTCGGCGCGAAACCGGGGAGAGATGCCGCGAGCCGCTGTTGAACGCCATCATCAGCGCCGGCAGCCACTGGCCGATCAGACCGAACAGATCGCCGGCTCCCACCTGCCGGTTGGCCGTTTTGAGGACGCGCCCCAGACAAGCATCGTCATCGTGAATCGATGGCTTGTTGAGGAGATCTCGCAGGGATTCTTCGAAGGGATCGCGCATGCAAACCTCGCTGGAGTATTCCGTCTAGACGGCCTGTGGGCGGTTGAGAGTCACATTCAGAGCCAGCGCAGACGGCGGAACACCCACCACTGGCACAGTGCAACGGTACCGATGATCAGGCAGGCCAGGATGAACCCATAGGGATTCTCGCTCCCGGAATGCCGCCAACATTGATGCCGAGCAGGCCGGTCAGAAAGCTCATGGGCAGGAAGAAGCCGGTGATGATCGCCAGAAGGTACATCGTCCGGTTCATCCGTTCGCTGAGCCTGCGCTGCTCCGACTCCAGCACCAGATTGATCCGTTCGCGAACCAGGTCGAGCTCTTCGAGATAGCGCATCAGGCGGTTGCTCAGCTCGTTCCAATACTCGGCATCGTCGTCAGCGAACCAGCTCAGGCGACTGCGCGTCAGCTGGCCGTAGAGTTCGCGCTGGGGGAGCAGAAAGCGCCGCAGGCCGGCGGCACGCCGCCGCAAAGCGAGCATCGAATCATGCTCCGGCGTATAACGCTCGTTGCCCTCCAGCTCTTCCTCTTCCGCATCGACCCGCTCGGCCAGTTGGGCAACCAGGTCGTCGACACGATCGGTCATCGATTCGGCCAGGTACAGCAGAAGCTCGGAGGCGGTCTTCGGCCCCCTGCCCTCCGCCAGCAGCTGGATCACCACCTCGATGGAACGCAACGGCCTGAGTCGCAGGGAAATCACGCGACGCGGATCGGCGAACACGCGCACCGACACCATGTCTTCCGGCTCGGCATCCGGGTTCAGGTTCACCCCGCGCAGGAACAACAACAGCTCCTCGCGCGGCAAGGTCAGCATGCGTGGACGGGTATTTTCCTCGAGCAGCACGTCGCAGGCGAACGCGCTCAGGCCACTTTGCGTACGCAACCAGGCTTGCGCCTTTTCATGGCTGCGATCCCAGTGCAACCAGAGACTCTCGTTCTCGGAGAGTTGCAGGCCAGCCAGGTCATCGTAGGCGATAACCCGGGCGCCACCACTGCCGTCGAGGAGGAAGGCATGAATCAGCCCCCGCTGCTCGCTGTCAGTCACCAGCATCAGTCTGTTCCGTCGATGTTCACGAAAAGCCCGGCAGGGCCGGGCTCAGAAGTACAGCGAACGCCCCCGCTGTTGCCGAAGGCAGTTACTCCGGCATGGACAGTGGCTGGGGCGACACGATGATTCCATTGTTGTCGGCGTATACGTATTCGCCGGGGCGGAACGTCGCGCCGCAGAAGGTCACCGGCACGTCGAGATCGCCGATACCACGCTTGTCGGTCTTCATCGGATGGCTGGCCAGCGCCTGGACGCCCAGTTCGGTCTGCGCGATGACATCGACGTCACGGATGCAGCCATAGATGATCAGTCCTTCCCAGCCGTTGCGCGCCGCTTTCTCGGCCAGCATGTCGCCCAGCAGGGCACGCCGCAATGAGCCGCCACCATCGACCACCAGCACCTTGCCGGCACCATCGACTTCGACCTGTTCTTTGACCAGGGAATTGTCCTCGAAGCATTTGATGGTGACGATTTGCCCACCGAAGGAATCGCGTCCACCGAAGTTGCTGAACAGCGGCTCGACCACCTGTACCAGGTCCGGATAGGCATCGCACAGATCAGGGGTGACGTATTGCATGGGAAGCTCCTTTGCTTGGGAAAACGGCTCGAATACCGGTTCATGCATGCGCGTCATGATACAGCGCATGCGCCCGGAGAAGGCAGGCGACGCCTCATCACTAGCGAAAACGGGGCCTGAGGCCCCGTTTTCGCTTAACGCTTATCGATAATCAGATTTGACGATCGGCCAGGAAGAACCAGGTATCGAGCACCGAATCCGGGTTCAGGGACACGCTTTCGATGCCCTGTTCCATCAGCCATTTGGCCAGATCAGGATGATCGGACGGGCCCTGGCCGCAGATGCCGATGTACTTGCCGGCCTTGGTGCATGCCTGGATGGCATTGGCCAGCAGCTTCTTCACCGCCGGATTACGCTCGTCGAACAGGTGCGCGATGATGCCGGAGTCGCGGTCCAGGCCCAGCGTCAACTGGGTCATGTCATTGGAACCGATGGAGAAGCCGTCGAAGTATTCGAGGAACTCATCGGCCAGCAGCGCGTTGGACGGCAGTTCGCACATCATGATGACGCGCAGGCCGTTCTCGCCGCGCTTGAGGCCGTACTTGGCCAGCAGGTCGACCACCTGCGAGGCTTCGCCCAGGGTACGCACGAAGGGCACCATCAGCTCGACGTTAGTCAGGCCCATGACGTCGCGGACCTTCTTCATCGCCCGGCATTCGAGCTCGAAACAGTCGCGGAACGAGTCGCTGATGTAGCGCGAGGCGCCACGGAAGCCAAGCATCGGGTTCTCTTCTTCCGGTTCGTAGAGCTTGCCGCCGATCAGGTTGGCGTATTCGTTGGACTTGAAGTCCGACAGACGCACGATGACCTTCTTCGGCCAGAAGGCCGCAGCCAGGGTGCTGACGCCCTCGACCAGCTTCTCGACGTAGAAGTCGACCGGATCGCTGTAGCCGGCGATGCGCTTCTCGACGCTGCTCTTGACGTCGGCCGGCAGGCCGTCGAAGTTCAGCAGCGCCTTGGGGTGTACGCCGATCATGCGGTTGATGATGAATTCCAGGCGGGCCAGGCCCACCCCTTCGTTCGGCAGATGGGCGAAGTCGAAGGCGCGATCCGGGTTACCGACGTTCATCATAATCTTGAACGGCAGTTCCGGCATGGCATCGATGGAGTTCTGGCGCACGTCGAAGCCCAGCTCGCCGTCGAAGATCAGGCCGGTGTCGCCTTCGGCGCAGGAAACGGTCACGCGCTGGCCATCCTTCAGTTGCTCGGTGGCATTGCCACAGCCGACGACGGCCGGGATGCCCAGCTCGCGGGCGATGATCGCCGCATGGCAGGTGCGGCCGCCACGGTTGGTGACGATGGCGCTGGCGCGCTTCATCACCGGCTCCCAGTCCGGGTCGGTCATGTCGGAAACCAGCACGTCGCCCGGCTGCACCTTGTCCATCTCGGTCACATCGTGGATCACCTTGACCGGGCCGGCGCCGATGCGCTGGCCGATGGCGCGACCCTCGACCAGCACGGTGCCTTTTTCCTTCAACAGGTAACGCTCCATGACGTTGGCGCTGCTGCGGCTCTTCACGGTTTCCGGACGCGCCTGGACGATGTACAGCTGGCCGTCGTCACCGTCCTTGGCCCACTCGATGTCCATCGGGCGGCCGTAGTGCTTCTCGATGATCATCGCCTGCTTGGCGAGGTTGGTGACTTCCTCGTCGCTCAGGCAGAAACGCGCGCGATCGGCGGCGTCGACTTCCACGGTCTTGACCGACTTGCCGGCCTTGGCTTCGTCGCCGTAGACCATCTTGATCGCCTTGCTGCCCAGGTTACGGCGCAGGATCGCCGGGCGGCCGGCCTGCAGCGTCTGCTTGTGGACGTAGAACTCATCGGGGTTGACCGCGCCCTGGACGACGGTCTCGCCGAGGCCGTAGCGCCGGTGATGAAGACCACGTCGCGGAAACCGGACTCGGTATCCAGGGTGAACATCACGCCGGCGGTACCGGTTTCCGAGCGCACCATGCGCTGCACGCCGGCGGACAGGGCGACCAGCTTGTGGTCGAAGCCCTGGTGCACGCGGTAGGCGATGGCACGGTCATTGAACAGCGAAGCGAAGACTTCCTTGGCGGCACGGATCACGTTGTCCACGCCACGGATGTTGAGGAAGGTTTCCTGCTGGCCGGCGAAGGAGGCATCAGGCAGGTCTTCGGCGGTAGCGAGGAACGTACCGCGACGGCCATGTTGTCGTTGCCGCCGGACATTTCGGCGAAGGCCTTGCGGATATCGGCGTCGAGCTGCGGCGGGAACTCGGCATCCATGACCCACTGGCGGATCTGCGCGCCGGCCTTGGCCAGGGCATTGACGTCATCCACGCCCAGCGAGTCGAGCAGCGCATGAATCTGGTCGTTCAGGCCGCTCAATTCGAGAAAGTCGCGATAGGCCTGGGCCGTAGTGGCGAAACCGCCCGGTACGGAAACGCCGGCACCGGCGAGGTTGCTGATCATCTCGCCCAGGGAGGCGTTCTTGCCCCCTACACGCTCAACGTCATGATTGCCGAGCTTATCGAGGGAAACTACGTACTCTACCAAGGTGATCTCTCCACATTAGTGTTGGAAACTCGACCGGAGCCAGACCGTACGGCTGTGGCCTGGCCCTGCAAAATAAGTAACAATGCCCGCCAACCGGGCTCGGCGAAGGGCCTACTATAGCTGGGAACCGTTCTCGACTTAAGGCCCAAGGTACATGAAACGAACCGCTTTCTTCATTTCAGACGGCACAGGCATTACTGCGGAAACCTTGGGCCAGAGCCTTCTGGCCCAGTTCGAGAACATCACCTTCACCAAACTGACCCGCCCGTACATCGACACCGCGGAAAAAGCGCGGGCCATGGTACAGCAAATCAACCATGCCGCGGAGAAGGACGGCGGCCGGCCGATCATCTTCGACACGCTGGTGAACCAGGAAATCCGCGACATCCTCGCCGAATCCAATGGTTTCATGATCGACATCTTCTCCTCGTTCCTCGCGCCGCTGGAGCATGAATTGATGTCGCGCTCCTCGTATTCCGTCGGCAAATCCCATTCCATCGGCCACAACACCAACTACATGGAGCGGATCGAGGCGGTGAACTTCGCCCTCGACAACGACGACGGTGCCCGCACCCGTTATTACGACAAGGCCGACCTGATCCTGGTCGGCGTGTCCCGCTGCGGCAAGACGCCGACCTGCCTCTACATGGCGATGCAGTACGGCATCCGCGCCGCCAACTACCCGCTGACCGAGGACGACATGGAGCGCCTGCAGCTGCCCAGCGCCCTCAAGGACTACAAGGACAAGCTGTTCGGCCTCACCATCGACCCCGATCGCCTGGCCGCCATCCGCAACGAGCGCAAACCCAACAGCCGTTACGCCAGCTTCGCCCAGTGCGAATTCGAGGTCCGCGAGGTGGAAAACCTGTTCCGCCGCGAGAACATCAACTACATCAACTCGACGCACTTCTCCGTCGAGGAAATTTCCGCCAAGATCCTGGTGGAGAAAGGCGTCGAGCGTCGACTCAAGTAACCGCCGCTTCGCTAGACAACAAAAAGTCCGCTTGGTGCGGACTTTTTGCCTTTTCAGCCACGGGAATTCACGGCGCGGCTCAAACGCGATTCATCGGCACCGCGCATCAGAGCGTATCGGCCGGCACGCGCACCCAGCCCTCCATCAGCACCCGGGCGCTGCGGCTCATGATCGCCTTGGTCACCGTCCATTCTCCGTCGACCTGCTTCGCCTCGGCGCCGACGCGCAGCGTGCCGGAAGGATGCCCGAAACGCACGGCCTGACGCTCGCCACCACCGGCGGCCAGGTTCACCAGCGTGCCGGGGACCGCGGCGGCCGTGCCGATGGCCACCGCACAGGTTCCCATCATGGCGTGGTGCAGCTTGCCCATGGACAGTGCACGGACGAGCAGATCCACTTCACCCGCGTCGATGGTCTTGCCGCTGGAGGCACGGTAGCTTTTCGGTGGCGACACGAAAGCGATCTTCGGCGTGTGCTGGCGGGTCAGCGCTTCTTCGGGCGTCTTGATCAGACCCATGCGCAACGCGCCGGCAACGCGAATCGCCTCGAAGCGAGCGAGCTGCGCAGGGTCGCCGTTGATGTCGTCGCGCAATTCGGTGCCCTGATAGCCGATCTCCTCGGCATTGACGAACACCGTCGGAATACCCGCGCTGATCATGGTCGCCGCGAACGTGCCGACACCCGGCACCTCCAGCTCGTCAACCAGATTGCCGGTGGGGAACATCGAACCGTCGCCGTCATCGGACGGATCGAGGAACTCCAGCACGATCTCGGCGGCCGGGAAGGTGACGCCGTCCAGCTCGAAATCACCGATCTCCTGCACCTGGCCGTTGACCACCGGCACGTGGGCGATGATGGTCTTGCCGATATTGGCCTGCCAGATGCGCACCACGCAGGTCCCGTTGTCCGGGATACGCGCGGGGTCGACCAGGCCGGCGTGCAGGGCGAACGCGCCGGCGCCGGTGGACAGGTTGCCGCAATTGCCGCTCCAGTCGACGAAGGGCTTGTCGATGGACACCTGACCGTAGAGGTATTCCACGTCATGCTCCGGTCGGCTGCTTTTCGACAGGATCACGCACTTGCTGGTGCTGGACGTCGCGCCGCCCATGCCGTCGATCTGCGCCGAGTAGGGATCGGGGCTGCCGATCACGCGCATGAACAGCTTGTCACGCGCGGCACCCGGCACCTGGCAGCTTTGCGGCAGGTCCTGCAGGCGGAAGAACACGCCCTTGCTGGTGCCGCCGCGCATGTAGGTGGCGGGGATCCTGATCTGGGGAAGGTGAGCCATGGGAATCTTGTCCTCATGAAGCTGCGCCACCGGACGGCAGCGCAGGAATGAAATGTCGCTGCTCGGCACGCGCCCCACGGACAAGCCACGGAGCGCGTGCCGAGCGGGCGTGACTCAGGCCTGGCCGAGGAAATCCTTGGCAAAGCGCTGCAGTACGCCACCGGCCTGGTAGACGCTGACTTCGGCTGCGGTGTCGAGACGGCACGTGACCGGCACGCGGGTCTCTTCACCGTTCTTGTGGTGAATGACCAGGGTCAGGTCGCAACGCGGCGACAACGCACCCTCGATGTCGTAGGTCTCGGTACCGTCGAGACCGAGGGTCAGGCGGGTGGTGCCCGGCTTGAACTCGACCGGCAGCACGCCCATGCCGACCAGGTTGGTGCGGTGGATGCGCTCGAAGCCTTCGGCGACGATCACCTCCACACCGGCCAGGCGTACGCCCTTGGCCGCCCAGTCGCGCGAGGAGCCCTGGCCGTAGTCGGCACCGGCGACGATGATCAGGTTCTGCTTGCGGTTCATGTAGGTTTCGATGGCTTCCCACATGCGCATGACCTGGCCTTCCGGCTCGACGCGCGCCAGCGAACCCTTCTTCACTTCACCGTCGACCACGGCCATCTCGTTGACCAGCTGCGGGTTGGCGAAGGTGGCGCGCTGGGCGGTCAGGTGGTCGCCGCGGTGGGTGGCGTAGGAGTTGAAGTCCTCCTCCGGCAGGCCCATCTTCGCCAGGTATTCGCCGGCCGCGGAGCTGGCCAGGATGGCGTTGGACGGCGACAGGTGGTCGGTGGTGATGTTGTCCGGCAGGATCGCCAGCGGGCGCATGCCCTTGAGCGTGCGTTCGCCAGCCAGTGCGCCTTCCCAGTACGGCGGGCGGCGGATGTAGGTGGACATCGGACGCCAGTCGTACAGCGGGCTCTTGGCCTCCTCGATGCTGCCCAGGTCGAACATCGGGATGTAGACCTGCTTGAACTGCTCCGGCTTGACCGAGGCGGCGACGATGGCGTCGATCTCCTCGTCGCTCGGCCAGAGGTCCTTTAGGGTGACCGGGTGGCCGTTCTTGTCGGTGCCCAGCACGTCCTGCTCGATATCGAAGCGCACGGTACCGGCGATGGCATAGGCCACCACCAGCGGCGGCGAGGCCAGGAAGGCCTGCTTGGCGTACGGGTGGATGCGGCCGTCGAAGTTGCGGTTGCCCGACAGCACCGCCGTGGCATACAGGTCACGGTCGATGATTTCCTGCTGGATCTTCGGGTCCAGCGCCCCGGACATGCCGTTACAGGTGGTGCAGGCATAGGCGACGATGCCGAAGCCGAGCTTCTCCAGCTCCGGCAGCAGGCCGGCTTCCTCCAGGTACAGCTTGGCCACCTTCGAGCCCGGGGCGAAGGAGGTCTTCACCCACGGCTTGCGTACCAGGCCCAGCTCGTTGGCCTTCTTCGCTAGTAGGCCGGCGGCGACCACGTTGCGCGGGTTGGAGGTATTGGTGCAGCTGGTGATGGCGGCGATGATCACCGCGCCATCCGGCAACAGGCCTTCGGCCTCTTCGGCACGTGCAGCGGCCAGCTTGGTCTCGTCAGCGATGCCGCGCTCGTGCAGTGCCGAGGTCGGCAAGCGCTTGTGCGGGTTGCTCGGGCCGGCCATGTTGCGCACGACGCTGGACAGGTCGAATTCGAGCACGCGCTCGTACTCGGCGCCTTCCAGGGCAGTCGCCCACAACCCGGTTTCCTTGGCGTACTGTTCGACCAGGGCAACCTGCTCCGGCTCGCGACCGGTCAGCCTGAGGTAGTCGAGGGTCTGCTGGTCGATGTAGAACATCGCCGCGGTGGCGCCGTATTCCGGGCACATGTTGGAGATGGTCGCGCGGTCGCCGATGGACAGGCTGTCGGCGCCCTCGCCGAAGAACTCGACCCAGGCTCCGACGACACGCTCCTTGCGCAGGAACTCGGTCAGCGCCAGGACGATATCGGTAGCGGTGATACCCGGCTGGCGCTTGCCGGTGAGCTTGACCCCGACGATGTCGGGCAGGCGCATCATCGAAGGCAGGCCGAGCATCACGGTCTCGGCCTCGAGGCCGCCGACGCCGATGGCGATCACGCCCAGCGCATCGACATGCGGGGTATGCGAATCGGTGCCGACGCAGGTGTCCGGGAAGGCCACGCCGCCGCGGGCCTGGATCACCGGCGACATCTTCTCCAGGTTGATCTGGTGCATGATGCCGTTGCCGGCGGGAATCACGTCGACGTTCTTGAATGCGGTCTTGGTCCACTCGATGAAGTGGAAGCGGTCCTCGTTGCGGCGCTCCTCGACGGCGCGATTCTTCTCGAAGGCATCCGGATCGAAGCCGGCATACTCCACCGCCAGCGAGTGATCGACGATCAGTTGGGTCGGCACCACCGGGTTGACCTTGGCCGGGTCGCCGCCCTGCTCGGCGATCGCATCGCGCAGGCCGGCGAGATCGACCAGTGCGGTCTGCCCGAGGATGTCATGGCAGACCACGCGCGCCGGGTACCAGGGGAAGTCCAGATCGCGCTTGCGCTCGATGATCTGCTTGAGCGAATCGGTCAGCGCGGCCGGCTCGCAGCGCCGTACCAGCTGTTCGGCCAGCACGCGGGAGGTATAGGGCAGCTTGTCGTAGGCGCCCGGCTGGATCGCTTCGACCGCCTCGCGGGTATCGAAGTAGTCAAGCTGGGTGCCAGGCAGAGGTTTGCGGTGTTCTGTATTCATGCCGGAAGAACTCAATCCAGTAATGTTCCGAGGAGCAAGGCAGGGGGCGTCCGCTCACAGACGCCCCTCTTCCGATCAGCGTTCGGCGACCGGCACGACCTTGCGCTGCTCCGGACCGATGTAATCGGCGCTCGGCCGAATGATCCGGTTGTTGCTGCGTTGTTCGAACACATGGGACGCCCAGCCGGTAACACGCGAGCAGACGAAGATCGGCGTGAACAGCTTGGTGGGGATGCCCATGAAGTGGTAGGCGGAAGCGTGGTAGAAGTCCGCGTTGGGGAACAGCTTCTTCTGCTCCCACATGGTCTCGTCGACGGCAACCGATACCGGATAGAGCACGCTGTCGCCGACCTCGTCGGCCAGCTTCTTGGACCAGACCTTGATCACCTCGTTGCGCGGATCGGAGACGCTGTAGATCGCATGACCGAAGCCCATGATCTTGTCCTTGCGCGCCAGCATGCCGAGGATCGCTTCGCGGGCCTCTTCCGGGCTCTTCCACTGCTCGATCATGTCCATCGCCGCTTCGTTGGCGCCGCCATGCAGCGGGCCGCGCAGCGAACCGATGGCACCGGTCACGCAGGAATAGAGATCGGACAGGGTCGAGGCGCAGACCCGCGAGGTGAAGGTCGAGGCGTTGAACTCGTGCTCGGCGTAGAGGATCAGCGAGACGTTCATCACCTTGACGTGCAGGTCGCTCGGCTTCTTGCCGTGCAGCAGCGCGAGGAAGTGCCCGCCCAGGGTGTCTTCATCGCTGGTGCAATCGATGCGCACACCCTCGTGGGTGAAGCGGTACCAGTAGCACATGATCGCCGGGAAGGCGGACATCAGGCGTTCGGCGACGTCGCGCTGCTGGTCGAAGCTGAGCTCCGGCTCCAGCGTGCCGAGCACGGAAGCGCCGGTCCGCATGACGTCCATCGGGTGGGCGCTGGCCGGAATGCGCTCGAGCACTTCCTTCAATGCCTGCGGCAGGTCGCGCATGGTCTTCAGGCGATTCTTGTAGGCCGCCAGCTGCTCCACGGTGGGCAGTTCACCGTAGAACAGCAGATAGGCAACCTCTTCGAAATCGCATTCGGCCGCCAGGTCGCGGACGTCGTAGCCACGGTAGGTCAGCCCGGCGCCAGTCTTGCCGACGGTGCACAGGGCGGTCTGTCCAGCAATCTGACCGCGCAGGCCCGCACCGCTCAATACTTTTGCTTCAGCCATTGCTATCTCCTTCTTGGATTTGTTGTGGATACTGCAAATCACGTCGAAAAATGGATCGGAAAAAACCCGAAGGCAAATCGGGATTGGCTCTATCAGCTTTTCTTCTGGGCGAACAGCGCATCGAGGTGCTGCTCGAACGCGTGGTAGTTGATGCGATCGTAGAGCTCCATGCGGGTCTGCATGGTGTCGATCACGTTCTTCTGGGTGCCGTCGCGACGCAGCGCGGTATAGACGTTCTCGGCCGCCTTGTTCATGGCACGGAAGGCCGACAGCGGATACAGCACCAGCGACACATCGACGCTGGCCAGCTCCTCGGTGGTATACAGCGGCGTCGCCCCGAACTCGGTGATGTTGGCCAGGATCGGCGCCTTCACACGATCGGCGAAAGTCTTGTACATGGCCAGTTCGGTGATGGCCTCCGGGAAGATCATGTCGGCGCCGGCCTCGATGCAGGCGGCTGCGCGATCCAGTGCGGCGTTCAGGCCTTCCACGGCCAGCGCGTCGGTGCGCGCCATGATCACGAAGCTGTCGTCGGTGCGCGCATCTACCGCCGCCTTGATGCGGTCGACCATCTCCTGCTGGGAGACGATCTCCTTGTTCGGGCGATGGCCGCAGCGCTTGGCGCCGACCTGATCCTCGATGTGGATCGCCGCCGCGCCGAACTTGATCATCGACTTGACGGTACGCGCCACGTTGAACGCCGAGGAGCCGAAACCGGTGTCCACGTCCACCAGCAGCGGCAGATCGCAGACGTCGGTGATGCGGCGCACATCGGTCAGCACGTCGTCGAGCCCGGTGATACCCAGGTCAGGCAGGCCCAGCGAACCGGCCGCGACACCGCCGCCGGACAGATAGATGGCCTTGAAGCCGGCGCGCTTGGCCAGCAGCGCATGATTGGCATTGATCGCACCGACGACCTGCAGCGGATGCTCACTGGCCACGGCGTCACGGAAACGCTGACCGGCAGTAGGAAGAGTCATGCATTACCCCTTTATGTGTGGTGTTTGCTCTAGAGCGCTACTGAAGTGGCGCTCGACGTTGCGCTTGGAAGCGGCGATATGGCGGCGCATCAGCAGCTCCGCCAGCTCGCCATCGCGGTCGGCGATGGCGTCGAGGATTCGGTGGTGTTCGGCGAAGGCCTGATGCGGCCGGTTCGGCGTGGTGGAAAACTGAATGCGGTACATGCGCACCAGTTGATAGAGCTCGTCGCAGAGCAGCTTGGCCAGCGTGCGATTGCCGCTGCCCTGGATGATCCGGTAGTGGAAATCGAAATCGCCTTCCTGCTGGTAATAGCCGACGCCGGCCTGGAACGCTTCATCGCGCTCGTGCGTGCTCAGCACACGGCGCAGATCGTCGATCTCGGCCTCGCTCATACGCTCGGCCGCGAGGCGGCAGGCCATGCCCTCCAGGGATTCGCGGATCTCGTAGAGCTCGATCAGCTCGGCATGGTTGAGCGAAACCACCCGCGCGCCCACATGGGGCACGCGCACCAGCAGCTTCTGGCCTTCCAGCCGATGGATCGCCTCGCGCAGCGGCCCGCGGCTGATGCCATAGGTACGCGCCAGCTCCGGCTCGGAGATCTTGCTGCCCGGGGCGATGTCACCCTTGACGATCGCCGCCTGGATCAGGCGAAACACGTGCTCGGATAGCGTTCCGCTGTCCAGCTGCTGCGTGCTCGGTGGGAGTTCGAGTGAATCCAGCATGATTGTCGACACTTGAGCTTCTCGATGCGGTGAAATTACGCTACGAATCCCGTACCGTCAATTCGTCACCCCATGGATTGTCGACAATATAACTAAAGTCGTAGCCAAACCCATTGGCGGCCTGCAGCAGGATGGCAGGCTCCAATGCTGTCGCGACCCCGAAACTGCCATGCTAGAATGCCGGCCTTTCGCAGCGTCGGCGCCCGCCTGCTGCCGCAATCAAAGCGCATGGGCCGAGCTCCGGCCACTCCGATCCTCACTCCTCAAGACATCAGGTTTCATGAGAGTCAAAGCCTACTCCCTGCTGCTCTGCGCACTTCTCTTGCCTGTTACCAGCCCGGCTGCCGAGAAAGCCATCTATGGCCTGACGGAACATGTGGCGCTGCCGGATTTCGGTCTCGAGGTAGCCGCCAAGCTCGATACCGGCGCACAGACCGCCTCGCTGAGTGCGCGCGACGTCACCCGCTTCAAGCGCGGCGGCGAATCCTGGGTGCGTTTCTATCTGGCCCTGGACAGCGCCCATACCCACCCTATAGAACGTCCACTGGCACGCATCAGCAAGATCAAGCGCCGCGCCGGCGACTTCGATCCGGAAGAAGAAAAGACCTACACCGCACGCCCGGTCATCGAACTCGATCTGTGCATGGGCAAGGCAAAACGCACCATAGAAGTGAACCTCACGGACCGTACCGCTTTCCAATACCCGCTCCTGATCGGTTCCGACGCGCTTAGCCGCTTCGGCGCCCTGGTCGATCCAAGTCGCACCTACATTGCCGGCAAGCCCGGCTGCCTCAACGAATCCGACGCTGACGAGTAATACCCATGCGCGCTCTAACTCTGCATCTGAAAATCCTGATCTTCCTGCTCGTCGCCCTGGGAATTTCGATCACGGCCTACCAGATCTTCATCCTCGGCATTCCGGTCACCGAGGATGAAACCGATGACCTGTGGAACATCGACGCCAAGGTCGAGTTCCAGGCCAGCCCGCGCGAGCCGGTCAAGCTGCAGATGTACGTGCCGCCGCTGAACCAGGAATTCGTCAGCCTCAACGAAAGCTTCATTTCCAACAACTACGGCGTCAGCGTCAACCGCGTCGACGGCAACCGCCGCGTGACCTGGTCGGCGCGCCGCGCCAGCGGCAACCAGACGCTCTACTACCGCCTGGTGCTGACCAAGCGCTACAGTGGCGAGCAGACCAAGGCCACCGGCCCGATCTTCCGCGACAGCATCCCGGTCGAAGGCGCCGAGAAGATCGCCGCCGAAGCCCTGCTCTCTCCCATCCGCCAGCACTCGGCGGACGTCGAAACCTTCATCAGCGAAGCCATCAAGCGAGCCAACAACCCGAACGACGACAACGTCAAGCTGCTGCTGGGCGGCGACGCCTCCATCGCGAACAAGGCGCGCGTCGTCGAGCTGCTGTTGTCCATCGCGCACGTGCCGATGGAGCGCGTGCACACCATCCGCCTGAACGCCGATCAGCCGCAGACGCCGGAGCTCTGGCTGCGCAGCTTCAACGGTGACAAATGGCTGTACTTCAATCCCGGCACCGGCGAACAGGGCCTGCCGACCGATCGCCTGGTCTGGTGGACCGGCGACGAGCCGCTGGTCACGCTGGAAGGCGGCCGCAACCAGCAGGTCACCTTCACCCTGAACAACAGCGAGATGAACGCCATCCGCCTGGCGAAGCTGACCGACGAGAATACCGACGCGGACTTCCTCGAATACTCGCTCTATGGCCTGCCGCTGCAGACCCAGCAGACCTACCAGATCATGATCATGATCCCGATCGGCGTACTGGTGATCCTGATCCTGCGCAACCTCGGTGGCCTGCAGACCCTCGGCACCTTCACCCCGGTGCTGATCGCCCTGGCCTTCCGCGAAACCCAGATCGGTTTCGGCATCATCCTGTTCACGCTGATCACCGCGCTCGGCCTGTCGCTGCGCTCGTATCTGGAACACCTCAAGCTGCAGATGCTGCCGCGCCTGTCGGTGGTACTGACCTTCGTCGTGGTGCTGATCGCGGTGATCAGCCTGCTCAGCCACAAGCTCGGCCTCGAGCGCGGCCTGTCGGTGTCGCTGTTCCCGATGGTGATCCTGACCATGACCATCGAACGCCTGTCCATCACCTGGGAAGAGCGCGGCGGCGGCCATGCCTTCAAGGTCGCGGTCGGCACGCTGATCGCCGCGAGCCTGGCCTTCATGCTGATGAACATCCGGGAGCTGACCTACTTCATCTTCACCTTCCCGGCCGTACTGCTGATCATGGTGGGCTTCATGCTGGCGATGGGTCGCTATCGCGGCTACCGCCTGACCGAGCTGTTCCGCTTCAAAGCCTTTCTGAAGGATTGAGCCATGTTCGGTCTGATCAAGACGTGGAAGGCCCTGGAAGCCAAGGGCATCATGGGCATCAACCGCCGCAACGCGGACTACGTGCTCAAGTACAACAAGCGCAGCCTGTACCCGATCGTCGATGACAAGATCATCACCAAGCAGCGCGCGATCGAGGCCGGCATTCACGTGCCGGAGATGTACGGCATCATCGAGACCGAAAAGGACATCGACAAGCTCAAGGACATCGTCAAGGACCACACCGACTTCGTCGTCAAGCCGGCCCAGGGCGCTGGCGGCGACGGTATCCTGGTGATCGCCGACCGCTTCGAGGGGCGCTACAAGACCGTCTCCGGGAAGATCATGACCCACGAGGAGATCGAGCATCAGATCTCCAACATCCTCACCGGCCTGTACTCCCTCGGCGGCCACCGCGACCGTGCGCTGATCGAGTACCGCGTGACGCCCGACCCGATCTTCAAGAGCATCAGCTACGAAGGCGTACCGGACATCCGCATCATCGTGCTGATGGGCTACCCGGTCATGGCCATGCTGCGCCTGCCCACCCGCCAGTCCGGCGGCAAGGCCAACCTGCACCAGGGCGCCATCGGCGTCGGCGTGGACCTGGCCACCGGCATCACCCTGCGCGGCACCTGGCTGAACAACAAGATCTCCAAGCACCCCGACACCACCAATGCGGTGGACGGCGTACAGCTGCCCAACTGGGACGGCTTCATGAAGCTGGCCGCCGGTTGCTACGAGCTGTGCGGGCTCGGCTACATCGGCGTCGACATGGTGCTCGACCAGGACAAGGGCCCGCTGATCCTCGAACTCAACGCACGCCCCGGCCTGAACATCCAGATCGCCAACGACTGCGGCCTCACCCACCGGGCGCACGCGGTGGAAAACCGGCTGGCGGAGCTCAAGGCGAAAGGTATCCAGGAAACGCTCGAGGAGCGGGTGAAATTCGCCCAGGAGCTCTTCGGACATGTTCCGGCGCATGCCTGAATGACTCGCAGCGAGCTGGGCCCGATTTCTGCAATGGAACGGGCCTTCGAGCGTAGGAGCCCGGGGGACGCCGAGTCTTTGCCGGCGATCGACGGGCGTCATTGCAACTGGATCGCCAGCAAGCTGGCTCCTACAACAAGCGCTTATGCCTCACAAACACCTAGACTCCAGCCCATGCCCACCTGCACGCTGCACGCACTGCCCTATCGAGCCGACCCCGGCCACTGGTTCGAGCGCATACGTCACGCGCCCGGCGCGGTGCTGCTGGACTCGGGCCGCCCCAACGCCGAACGCGGCCGCTTCGACATCCTGAGCGCGTGGCCGCTGGAGCTGCTCGAACCGGGCCCCGCTGAACCCGCCAGCGCATACTTTCAGCGCCTGCGCCAGGCCCTGCAGCGACTCGGCCCGGCCAGCGTTCCCGAAAGCTGTGAAATGCCCTTCGCCGGCGGCCTGATCGGACTGCTGAGCTACGATTTCGGCAAGCGCCTGGAAACCCTGCCGCATCAAGCGAAGGACGACACCGGCCTGCCTTTGGCACGCCTCGGGCTCTATGGCTGGGCACTGATCAGCGATCACCATCGGCAAAGCAGCCAGCTGGTGTTCCATCCGGCGACGACAGCAGCCGAGCGCCAGCGCCTGATCGACGTGTTCGATTCGGCCGTCGCCGACGAACACGCGCCGTTCGAGCTGCGCGGTCGTTTCACCGCCGACCTCCCGGTCGACGACTATCGCCGCGCCATCGAACGTATCCAGGCCTACATCCAGGCCGGCGACTGCTATCAGGTCAATTTCACCCAGCGCTTTCGCGCCGCGTGCAGCGGCGACGCCTGGACGGCCTATCGTGCACTGCGGGCGGCCTGCCCGACACCCTACGCCGGCTTCGTCACGCTGGAGGATGGCGCCATCGCCAGCCTCTCCCCCGAGCGTTTCCTACGCCTGAGCGGCGGCGAAGTGGAGACCCGCCCGATCAAGGCACCCGCCCCCGCGGCCACGACGAGCGCAGCGACGCCGCACAGGCACAGGCGCTGCTTACCAGCGAAAAGGATCGCGCCGAGAACCTGATGATCGTCGACCTGTTGCGCAACGATCTCGGGCGCAGCTGCCGGATCGGCAGCGTACGCGTGCCGGAGCTGTTCACACTGGAAAGCTACCCCAACGTGCATCATCTGGTGAGCTGCGTCACCGGCCAGCTGGCCGACGGCAAGGACGCCTTCGACCTGCTGGCAGGCAGCTTCCCTGGCGGCTCGATCACCGGGGCGCCGAAGATTCGCGCCATGCAGATCATCGACGAACTGGAGCCCACCTGCCGCTCCATCTATTGCGGCTCGCTGCTGTATGTCGATGTCAGGGGCGAAATGGACAGCTCCATCGCCATTCGCACGCTGCTCATCCAGAAGGAGCAAGCCAGCTGCTGGGGCGGCGGCGGCATCGTCGCCGACTCCGACTGGGAGGCGGAATACCAGGAGTCGATCGACAAGGTGAGCGTTCTGCTGAGAACGCTGGAGGCGCTTTAAGCTGGAAGCTGGAAGCTGGAAGCTGGAAGCTGGAAGCTGGAAGCTGGAAGCTGGAAGCTGGAAGCTGGAAGCTGGAAGCTGGAAGCGATTGAGCGTCGGGTTCGCAGAGGCCTAGGTCAAGGCTTAGCTCAGGCTTCCAGCTTCCAGCTGCTTTTTTAAAGCGCCAGCTTGCGATTCGACGCCTTGATGAACTCCTGCTTGAGCGCATCGAAGGTGTGCACCGCCGGGAACTGCGGGAATTCGGCGATGACATTGTCCGGCGCATGGAACAGGATGCCAGCGTGGGCCTCGCCGAGCATGGTGGTGTCGTTGTAGGAGTCGCCGGCTGCGATCACACGGTAGTACAGGCTCTTCAGGGCGATGACCGACTGGCGCTTGGGGTCCTTCTGGCGCAGCTGGTAATCCACCACGCGGTCGGATTCGTCGGTGATCAGGCGATGGCAGAGCAGCGTCGGGAAACCCAGCTGGCGCATCAGCGGTTGCGAGAATTCGTAGAAGGTGTCCGACAGGATCACCACCTGGAAGCGTTCGCGCAGCCAGTCGACGAACTCCACCGCGCCCTCCAGCGGCTTCAAGGTGGCGATGACCTGCTGGATGTCGGACAGCTTCAGGCCATGCTCGTCGAGGATACGCAGGCGCTGCTTCATCAGCACGTCATAGTCGGGAATGTCCCGCGTGGTCGCCCGCAGCGACTCGATTCCGGTGGCCTCGGCAAAGGCGATCCAGATTTCCGGAACCAGCACACCTTCCAGGTCGAGACAGGCTATTTCCACGGGCCACTCCTCAAAGCAGAAAATTGAAGGCGGCACTCTAACGGCACGGCGCGGGCGAAGCAACGCAAGGCTTATACCCTAAACAGCTGATTGACGTACCCAAACGTTATTTAGCGGCATAAACCGCTTTTGTTACCATCCGCGGCCTCAGAGCGCCGAAGCGCCGCACGCCCTATATGAAGGAAGCCGCCCGATGAGCCCAGCTATCGACGTCGCCGCATTGGCCGCCGCCTATGCCGACAAGTCCCCGCAAGACGTCCTCAAACTCGCCTTCGACCTGTTCGGCGACGAGTTGTGGATCTCGTTCAGCGGCGCCGAGGACGTGGTGCTGGTCGACATGGCCTGGAAACTGAACAGGAACGTCAAGGTATTCACCCTCGACACCGGGCGCCTGCACAGCGAAACCTACCGTTTCATCGAGCAGGTACGCGAGCACTACGACATCGCCATCGAAATCATGACGCCGGACCCGGCGCTGCTGCAGCCGCTGGTCAGCGAGAAAGGCCTGTTCAGTTTCTACCGCGACGGTCACGGCGAATGCTGCGGCATCCGCAAGATCGAACCGCTGCGCCGCAAGCTCGCCAATGTCCGCGCCTGGGCGACCGGCCAACGTCGCGACCAGAGCCCCGGCACGCGCAGCCAAGTCTCGGTGCTGGAAGTCGACACGGCCTTCTCCACACCGGAAAACACCTTGTACAAGTTCAATCCCCTGGCGCAAATGACCAGCGAGGAGGTCTGGGGATACATCCGCATGCTCGAGCTCCCCTACAACAGCCTGCACGAACGCGGCTTCATCAGCATCGGCTGCGAACCCTGCACCCGCCCGGTGCTGCCCAACCAGCACGAGCGCGAAGGCCGTTGGTGGTGGGAAGAAGCCACCCATAAGGAATGCGGGCTGCATGCAGGCAACCTGATCGCGAAAAGCTGAGAAAGCGGGACTCTCAGGCAAGGCCCACATGTTGGGCTTCAGCGCTACGCGCCTCAACCCAACCTACCTGCCATCCGTAGGTTGGGTTGAGCGCAGCGAAGCCCAACGAGCCAGGCCTTCAGGCAGCGGAGGCGTTGGGCCCACATGTTGGGCTTCGACGCTGCGCGCCTCAACCCAACCCACCATCCGCAGATTTGAGCTGAGCGCAGCCCAACGCGCGACAACGCTCAGTAAGTCGGCAACACCACATCGTCGAACAGCTCGTCCAGCTCTGCCTTGTTCCGGCACTGGATGGCTTTCTCCAGCATTTCACGGTTCAGATGCGGGGCGAACTGCTGGATGAAATCGCACATGAAGCCACGCAGGAAGGTACCGCGCCGGAAGCCGATCTTGGTCACGCTGGATTCGAATAGCTCGCTGGCATCCAGCACCGCCAGGTCGCTGTCGAGCTTGGCATCCACCGCCATGCGCGCGACGATCCCCACACCCAGCCCAAGCCGTACGTAGGTCTTGATCACGTCGGCGTCGGCTGCAGTGAACACCACCCGGGGCGACAACCCCCGGTGGCCGAACGCTTCGTCGAGCTTCGAGCGGCCGGTGAAGCCGAACACGTAGGTTACGATCGGATGCTCGGCCAGCGCCTCGAGCGTAAGCTTCTCCAGTTTCGCCAACGGATGCCCCTGGGGCACGATCACGCAGCGGTTCCAGCGGTAGCACGGCATCATCACCAGGTCGCCGAACAACTCCAGCCCTTCGGTGGCGATGGCGAAATCGACCGTTCCGTCGGCGGCCATCTCCGCAATCTGCATCGGCGTGCCCTGGTGCATGTGCAGGGAAACGTCCGGATACTGCTTGATGAAACTGCTGATCACCTGGGGCAGCGCATAGCGCGCCTGGGTGTGGGTCGTGGCGATGCTCAGCGTGCCCTTCTTCTCGTTGGAGAACTCCTGGGCGATCTGCTTGATGCTTTCGCACTTGCGCAGGATCTCTCCCGCCGTAGTGATGATCCGCTCCCCCGCCGGCGTCACGCGGGTCAGGTGCTTGCCACTGCGGGCGAAGACCTCGACGCCGAGCTCATCCTCCAATAGACGTATCTGCTTGCTGATGCCGGGTTGCGAAGTGAAAAGGCTCTGCGCTGTTGCCGAAACATTGAGGTCATGGTGCGCCACTTCCCAGATGTAACGCAGTTGCTGAAGCTTCATAGAAATCCCTCAAAAGGCACACCGCTGCGCCTGCCGCCATTCTTATAACTATATGAACGGTTCTTCACTAGAAGATAGATCTTTTTACCGATTTTGTTTTGCGATCCTGCCAGACAGGTTGTCGCGCCTGGCAAGCATGAGCTTAGCAGGGCTGTGTAATCTGCACCGAGCCACTCAGCCCCGGCCGCGCGCCTCGACGAAGCGCAGCGCGTGGTACAGCAGCTCGGTCCTGGGCATCGCGACACCCACCTCGGCCGCCGCCGCCAGTGGCGCGGCATAGATGGCATCGAGTTCCATCGGACGCCCGTGCACATGATCGTGATACATGCTGGGCAGGTAGTCCGCCATTCGCGCCGTACCCAGCAGCAGCTTTTCCGGCAGCCCCTCGGGCAGCGAAAGCCCTCGGGCCCGCGCCGCGTCACAGACTTCCTGCATGATGGCCTTGATCTGCTCGCGGCTGTCGGCATTGCCGATCAAGGCCTCGGTCCCGGCATCGAGCAGCGCCGAAAGCCCGTTGAAGGGTACGTTCCACACCAGCTTCAGCCAGCGCGCCTGCTCCAGGCTCGGCATCGCCGAGGAGTCCACGCCGGCCTTTCTGAACATCTCGACAATCTGGTTCAGCAGCGCGGCGCGTGCCTCGTCATCCGCCGGGCCCGAATGATAGCCGAGATTCACCCCGCCCAACGCCTGGTGCTCCACCACCCCCGGGGCCGAGCGATGGGCGCAGATCGCGCAAAGCCCACCCAGCAGGTGGACGTCCGCCGGCAATTGCGGACGCAGGGCGTCTTCCACAGCCAGCCCGTTCTGCAGCAACACCACCTTGCAATCCGGGGCCGCCGCCTGGGCGATCACCGGGGCCAGGGCCTGGTTGCTCGTGCTCTTGGCGCCGACCAGCAGCCAATCGCACGGCGGCATCTGCGCGGCGTCGCGATAAATCTGCGGGCGCGCCAGGAGCAACGGTCCGTGTACCGCGCTGTTCACCCGCAAGCCATGCTCGGCGACCGCGGCATACTCGCTGCGCAACAGAAAATGCACATCGTAGCCGGCACGTGCCAGCATCAGCCCGTAGAAACCGCCGATGGCACCGGTACCGATGATTCCAATGCGTGGATTTGCTGCAGTCATATGCGCTCCATGGCAGGACATGGGTTGCCGCGCGGGCGCCAACCGATTGAAAAAAACCGAACGATAGCAGACCGGACACCTGGCACAGGAAGCTCCTCGCCGCCATTGGCGGCCGACACCGGAGAATGGCAGGAGATGTGCCGCCATACGCCATCAATCTCGTTGTCGAGCCCGCTCAATAGCGCTAAGGTTCCGTTTCCCCGCTGCGCCCCTATGCTCTGCTCCGCCGCACCGGGATGGCTGGCGGACGGCTCCCGCGACCTCTGACGAGTAACAAATGGCTGATTTACCCATCGACGACCTAAACGTTGCCTCCAACGTGACCCTGATCACGCCGGAGCAACTGAAGCGTGAACTCCCGCTGACCGCCTCGGCATTGCAGACCGTTTCCCACGGGCGCCAGGTCGTCCGCGACATTCTCGACGGCAAGGACCACCGCCTGTTCCTGGTGATCGGCCCCTGCTCCATCCACGACCTCAAGGCGGCGCACGAATATGCCGAGCGCCTCAAGGTACTGGCGGAAAAGGTATCCGACAGCCTGTTCCTGGTCATGCGGGTGTACTTCGAGAAGCCTCGCACCACCGTCGGCTGGAAAGGCCTGATCAACGATCCGTACATGGACGACTCGTTCAAGATCCAGGACGGCCTGCACATCGGCCGCAAACTGCTGCTCGACCTGGCCGAAATGGGACTGCCCACCGCGACGGAAGCCCTCGACCCGATCTCCCCGCAGTACCTGCAGGACCTGATCAGTTGGTCGGCCATCGGCGCGCGCACCACCGAATCCCAGACCCACCGCGAAATGGCCTCGGGCCTGTCCTCGGCGGTCGGCTTCAAGAACGGCACCGACGGCAGCCTGACCGTGGCGATCAATGCACTGCAATCGGTCTCCAGCCCGCACCGCTTCCTCGGCATCAACCAGGCCGGCGGCGTCTCCATCGTCACCACCAAGGGCAACAACTACGGCCACGTGGTTCTGCGCGGCGGCAACGGCAAGCCCAATTACGATTCGGTCAGCGTCGCGCTGTGCGAGCAGGAGCTGAACAAGGCCGGTATCCGCCCGAACATCATGATCGACTGCAGCCACGCGAACTCGAACAAGGATCCCGCACTGCAACCGCTGGTGATGGACAACGTCGCCAACCAGATCCTCGAAGGCAACGACTCCATCGTCGGCCTGATGGTCGAAAGCCATCTCGGCTGGGGCAACCAGCCGATTCCCAAGGACCTTTCCGAGTTGAAGTACGGAGTCTCCATCACCGACGCCTGCATCGACTGGGAAACCACCGAGAAGGCGGTCATGAGCATGCACGACAAGCTCAAGGACGTGCTGCCCGGACGACAGCGCGGCTGAAAACGAAAAAAAAACGCCGGTTCGCCGGCGTTTTTTTCAGGAGTTGCGCTAGGTCTTCTCCGGCTTCGGGCGGTTGCGTTCGATGTAGCGCTCCACATAGGAGCACGAAGGAATCACGCTATAGCTTCGCGCTCGGCATACTCCAGCGCGTGTTGCGCGAGCACCCCGGCGATGCCACGGCCGCGCAGGGCATCCGGAACGAAGGTGCGGTACATATCCAGTGTCTGCTTGCCCAGATCCATGTAGCCAGGTACGCGCAATGGCCATCGACGATGGCCTCGAAGCGGTGCCCGGCCCGGTCATGGCGAACGCTAACCTTGTCGCTCATTTCGACTCCTCAGCAGGATTCTCCTGTCTTCTTGTTCTTGCCTGCCGGCTCGCACGGCCCTTTGGCACACGAGTGGGGGTAATGCAAACGCCGGTGAAAATACCTTTTCTACCTGTTTCGACAGATTTCGGCCAGCGTCTTGCCAACAAACATTAACATCAGGCGCAGCGGGAACTTTTAACCGCCAGGACGATCTGGCATTGATGAGACTTGCCTTTGGGCAGACCGCGCTGGGTATTTTTTATACAACTTCTCGAACATGAGAGCCAAAGCAACGGCAGTTTGAAAAAAAACCTGTAGCGCCCCTGTCAGCTCAGTTTACTTAGGCAAAGTTATAGGTAGTATGTGCGCGCAAACTTTCCATATCGGAAGTTGCTTTATGGATTTCCACCTAAGGGGAACAAGATGAACAACGTTCTGAAATTCTCTGCTCTGGCTCTGGCCGCAGTTCTGGCTACCGGTTGCAGCAACAGCATGACCAAAGAAAGCGAAGCTCGCCTGACCGCGACCGAAGACGCTGCCGCCCGCGCCCAGGCTCGTGCCGACGAAGCCTACAGCAAAGCCGACGAAGCCCTGGCCGCCGCTCAGAAGGCTCAGCAGACCGCTGACGAAGCCAACGAGCGTGCTCTGCGTATGCTGGAACGCGCCAGCCGCAAGTAAGCTTGCAGAAATGAAAAAAGCCGACCTGCATGCAGGTCGGCTTTTTTTATGGACGTTCGTTCGGCTTCGACGAGCTGGAATCAGAACAGCTGATCCTCATGAGCGACTACTTGAGTTCGCTGCTCGGCAATCTGGATCGGCAAGCCATCTTCTCCGGCGATGATCTCGCGCACCATCTCCCAGTCGAGGTGCAGATTGCCAAGCGTATCGTCACGCTTGAGCAGCGTATTGATGACCACTGCATGCTTGTCCATCAGCGTGAGCGTCTTGGTTTCGTCGTCTTCCAGCGGCGCATGGGCCTCCAGGTAAACCTTGCCGTCGCTCACACCAAACTTGTAAGGCTCGTCGATGATGCGCACCGGCGTGCCCACCTTGACCATCTTCGCCAATTCCAGAACGTTGTGATTGAGCATGCGGAAACAGCCATGGCTGACGCGCATGCCAATGCCGAACTTCTTGTTCGAGCCATGAATCAGGTAGCCCGACAGCGCCAGGTTCATTTTGTACGGCCCCAGGGGATTGTCCGGCCCGGGCGGCACCACGGTGGGCAGCGGATCGCCGTCGGCGGCATGCTCGTCGCGGATCGACTGCGGCGGATACCAGGCCGGGTTGCTGGTCATCGCGGAAATCCGCGTGGTACCAACCGGGGAGCCCCAGCCCTCACGACCGATACCGAGGGGATAGGTATGCACCACGTTCTCGCCCTGCGGATAGTAGTACAGGCGATACTCGGCAAGGTTGATCACCACACCCTCGCGCGGCCCCGACGGCAGGATGAAGCGCGTCGGCAGGATGATGTCCGTGCCCTCGCCCGGCAGCCAGGGATCGACGCCCGGGTTCGCCGCCACCAGTTCCAGATAGCCGAGGTCGTAGGTTTCACCGATGGCGGCGAAGGTGTCTTCGTACTTGGCCTTGATGACTTGGATCTGACCCACGACATCGTCGCCCTCGGGTGGCAGCGGCAATTCGAGAGCAGCACCGGGGCCTGCCCAGAACAATGCAGCGAATGACAAACAGGAAGCGACCGCAGACGCGCGCGAGAGCATTCAGAAAATCCTTGAACATGGATCATGGGGAGGTGGCCATTGTACTTGAAGCCACGCAAGCCGTGAGCTACCAGGCGAGCACGGCAGACGGAAGGCCCTTGCGCCGCGCCTCCAGCAACTGTCGGCAGCTCGGGCACAGGCGCCGATCCTTCAGCGTGGCGCGCTCGAGCTCCTGCCAGCGCGGCTGCGCCGGCAGCAGGCCGCCGCACAGCGTACGGTCCGCGTTACCGCTCAGCTCCAGCTGTCGCAACGCCAGGTGCAGACGATTCTCGCGGCAGGCGAACAGGTCGAACTGCTCGTCCGGCACGATGAGTCGATAAGCGTAAAGGGTCCTGGTTGAGCGCGACATCTGAGGCTCCAATCGAGGGCGCGACAGTAGCTGCGCGCACGCCTCAAAGCAAGGGTTCGAGCACCGGCCAGACGGTCTCCAGCAAACGCACCTGCGCCTCGGCCGTCGGGTGGATGCCATCGGCCTGCATCATGCCGTCGACTCCACCCACGCCTTCGAGCAGAAAAGGCACGTAGGCCACCGCTTTTTCCTGCGCCAGCGAGTCGAACGCGTCGGCGAACGCACGGGTGTAGCGTTGCCCCAGATTGGGCGGCATGCGCATCCCCAGCAACAGCACCTCGGCGCCGGCTTCGCGGGCCCGGTCGATCATGCCGGCAAGATTCTGTTTCAATTGCGCAGGGGGCTGGCCGCGCAGGCCGTCGTTGCCGCCCAGCTCGAGAATCACCACATCCGGACGATGTTCATCGAGCAGCGGGGCCAGCCTGGCGAGCCCGCCGGCCGTGGTGTCGCCGCTGATCGAGGCATTCACCACGCGGCGTGCGCCATCCCTCTCGGCGAGCCGTTCCTGCAGCAAATGCACCCAACCCTGGCTGGTTTCCAGGCCGAAAGCGGCGCTGATACTATCCCCGACCACCAACACGGATCCGGCCAGGGCTCCCTGAGCCCAGAGCAGCAGCGCCAGAACCCCGCCTTTCAGCCACCTATGCATCGGACTCTCCATTGAACGCCAGCATTCTCAACGCCCGGCACCTTAGCAAAGTGGTCCCCAGCGCGGAAGGCGAGCTGAGCATCCTTGCCGACCTCTCTCTGGAACTGGACAAAGGCGACAGCCTGGCCATCGTCGGTACCTCCGGCTCCGGCAAGTCCACCCTGCTCGGCCTGCTCGCCGGCCTCGACCTGCCGAGTTCGGGCGAAGTGCACCTGGCCGGCCACGCACTCGCGCAACTCGACGAGGACCAGCGCGCCCGCGTGCGCGCCGAGCACGTCGGTTTCGTCTTCCAGTCCTTCCAGTTGCTCGACAGCCTGAACGCGCTGGAAAACGTCATGCTGCCGCTGGAGCTCGAAGGCCGTCGCGACGCCCAGGCCCGCGCCAGCGAATTGCTGGAGCGGGTCGGCCTCGGCGCACGCCTGCACCATTACCCGCGCCAGTTGTCCGGCGGCGAGCAGCAGCGCGTCGCCCTGGCACGCGCGTTCGCCGCGGAGCCTGACGTCCTGTTCGCCGACGAGCCCACCGGCAATCTGGACAGCCACACCGGCGCGCACATCACCGAACTGCTGTTCGAACTCAATCGCGAGCGTGGCACCACCCTGGTCCTGGTCACCCACGACGAGCGGCTGGCGCAGCGCTGCCATCGCCTGCTGCGCCTGGAAGGCGGCCGGCAGGTCGACACCAGGCCTGCCGAACGAGCCGTATGCCAATGACCCGCCTGCCGCTCCTGGCCCTGCGGCAACTGCTGCGCGATGCCCGCGCCGGCGAGTTGCGGGTACTGTTCTTCGCCCTGCTGGTCGCGGTGGCGGCCAGTACCGCCATCGGCTATTTCAGCGCACGGCTGAACGGCGCCATGCTACTGCGCGCCAGCGAATTCCTCGGTGCGGATCTGGTCCTCAGCGGCAGCGCCCCCGCCGCACCCGGGCAGCTCGAAGCCGGCCTGCGCCGCGAACTCGAACATGCGCAGGTGGTGGAATTTTCCAGCGTGATCGCCACCGACGAGGCGCTACAGCTCGCCAGCGTCAAGGCGGCCGACAGCCGCTACCCGTTGCGCGGCTCGCTGCGCAGCGCAGCCCAGCCCTACCAGGCCGAAGAAGCCAGCGCCGGCCCCGGTCCGGGCGAAGCCTGGGCCGAAGCCCGGCTGTTCGCCGCCCTCGGCCTGGCGATCGGCGACCGCATCGAGGTCGGCAGCAAGGTGCTGCGCCTGACCCGCGTGCTGACCTACGAGCCGGACCGGGTCGGCGACTTCTACAGCCTCACACCGCGGGTACTGATGCACCTCGACGACCTGGCCGCCACCGGCGTCGTCCAGCCCGGCAGCCGGGTGCGCTACCGCGAACTCTGGCGCGGCGAAGGCGAGGCGCTGGCCGCCTACCAGCGCGAATTGAAAACCGACCTGCAGGCGCACCAGCGCATCGAGACCGCCAGCGACAGCAACCGCCAGATCGGCGGCGCCCTGGGCCGCGCCGAACGCTACCTGAACCTGGCCAGTCTGGCAGCGATCCTCCTGGCCGGGGTTGCCGTCGCCCTCTCGGCCGCCCGCTTCGCCGCCCGCCGTTTCGATGCCAGCGCCCTGCTGCGTTGCCTCGGACTCTCCCGACGCGACACCCTGCTGCTGTATGCTCTGCAACTGGCCATGCTCGGCCTGCTGGCCAGCTTGGCCGGCGCGCTGCTCGGCTGGATCGCCCAGCATGGCCTGTTCTTTCTCTTGCGCGACCTGCTGAACCAGGAAATCCCCCCAAGCGGGCTCTGGCCGGCCGTCGCGGGCATCGCCACCGGCCTGGTGGCCCTGGCGGGCTTCGCCTTGCCGCCGCTCGCCGCCCTCGGCCG